>NZ_JANCPN010000003.1:0-270992 GCF_024295385.1 Streptococcus sp. CF4-3
CGAGTGTGTAGCTTTGCTCGTAAAAGCCTAGAAAGCTTGGTATGAATCAATAATGAAAAGCCTTGATTGTAAGGCTTTTTTTGCATTTTTGTGATAGAATATAGGTAGTTATAATCGAGAGCAACTAAGAAGCAGTAAAAATATTATTCATAAAAATAATCAAGATAAGGGCGATAAAATGACAGAAATTGATAAAAGGAATTTAAAAAATTATCTTTGTTTTACATTTGGAATTACTTATATAGCTTGGGGGATTCTTGCCATCTTTACGCAATCTCATATTTTGGGATTAGAAACAATTATAGGAAGAACATTACATATAGTAGGTGCACTTGGACCAGCTATTGCAAGTGGCTTTTATTTGAAAAGGAATAATATAAAATTTAAACATTTTTTATTTAATAAGAAAGAAAATAGTAGTATCTATTTCATTATTCATATGTTAGCAATTTCGATCCTATTTTCTGTATCTTCCTTAGAATTAAACAGAGTATCAATTTATCTGATGCCACTATTCTTTATTCAATTAATTTTTTTTGGTGGTGGACATGAAGAATTAGGATGGAGAGGAATATTACAACCATTACTTGATAAAAAATATACTTATTGGCAATCTAATTTGATTGTAGGTTCAATCTGGGGAATTTGGCATCTGCCTTTATGGTTTATAGTTGGAGAAAGTCATCAAGGATTTCCTTTTATTTTATTTTTTATATATACATTATTTTTAAGTTTTGTTTTAGGGCTTCTTTATCGTCAAACGAAATCTGTGGGATACTGTATATTATTTCATGCGTTCGCAAATTTGTTAAATCTCTATTTTGTGTTAAAAATTAATGTTATTTTTATTATCATTTTTATTGCTTATTTAATTTATACAATATTGGCTAGTAATAGAATTAGTAAGGAAACAACATTTTAAAATTTAGATCAGGATATCCTTTATTGAAAGTAACGAGTGGTCTATCTAGATAATCAATGTTAGAGATTTTCTGTTTGATGAGGCATCACTGCTTGTACGAGCTGATTGAACAAGTATTTATCTAGTAATAGTTCTACAGTAAGGAGTTTTAATATGAAATTCCATGAATTTGGTGATAATAATTTGCCTTCTATCTTGCTGATACATGGCGGTGGCAGTTCTTGGTGGAATTATCTTCGCCAAGCACGGATCTTATCAGAAGAATACCGTGTTATTTTACCTACTTTGAATGGTCACGGAGAGGAATATAAACTTGATTATGTTTCTACGGAAGATTCTGCTTTGGAGATCCTAGACTATATCAAAGAACACTGTGGCGGGAAGTTGTTTGCGATTGGTGGTGTTTCACTTGGTGGTCAAATTGCTATGGAGCTTTTGTCCTTAGATAGCGAAATTGCTGAGAAGACCATCATAGACGGAAGTCTCTGTATTCCTCAACCAAGCTTAGCTAAAGTCAGCATTTTTCTGATACGTCTATTTGGCAAACTGATGTTTAGTAAATTCTCTTGTAAACTTCAGTTAAGCATGATGAACAAACTCTATCCTAAACTGGCTTATCCAGAGGAAATAAAAGCTTATTATTTGGAGGATCTGCCAAGGACGCCTATCAAAACATTGGTTACCATTTACAAAACCTATATGGGGCATTACAAGCTAAAGGATACGATTTCTGCTAATAAGGCACAGGTTCTTTATATTTATGGTGAAAAAGAATTGAACTGTGTGAAAGCATCAGCGAAATTATTTCAACAACTACATCCAAACACGATCTTGTATGAAGCTAAGGGCTATAACCACGGCTATTTATCAGCTTATCTACCTCAAGAGTGGATTGATTTGGTGGTACCATTTTTAAAGTGTGATTCATTGGAAATGTGTAATAAATCTGATATATCATAAGGAGGAATCTGATGCTAGGAGCAATAGTTGGAGACATTGTAGGTTCGGTTTATGAATGGGACAACATTAAAACGAAAGACTTTCCATTATTTCGTGATGATTGTTTTTTCACAGATGATACGGTTATGACCTGTGCCGTTGCAGAAGCAATTATGAATGGTGGTCAAAAGGATGACTTTATCGATGCCATGAAGAAGTATGGTAGGATGTATCCGGATGCTGATTACGGTGCTAGATTTGATGCTTGGATTAGGAGTGACAACCGTGAGCCATATAATAGCTTTGGCAATGGTTCTGCCATGCGTGTTTCTCCGTGCGCTTGGGTGATGGATGCCACTACAGACGAGTTTCCGTCCGATGGGAAACGTCTGGCACAACTTTCTGCAGAGGTGACGCATAACCATCCAGAAGGAATCAAAGGAGCAATGGCAACGGCGGATGCAATCTATATGTGCCGTTATTTCTTTGGTGATGACGGTAGCGATAACCCTGCGGAGATTAAAAGACGTATCAAGGAACATATCGAGAAAGACTATGGATATGACCTTTCTAAAACGTTAGATGAAATTCGTCCTACGTATCGATTCAATGAAACTTGCCAGGATACCGTTCCTCAGGCGATTGTTGTTTTTCTGGAGAGTACAGATTTTGAAGATGCGATTCGAAATGCGATTTCTCTTGGTGGGGACAGCGACACTCTTGCTGCAATCACGGGAAGTATCGCCGAGGCGGCTTATGGGATTCCTGAGTGGATTAAAGACAAGGCCTATAGCTATCTCGATGAGCCTTTGAAAGAGGTGCTCAGACGATGGGAAAAGGAAGTTGGCTGAATTTATAGAAAAAAGGCTATTGCTCGATAATAGTTATATTTCCCAGATCAGATGGAGGTGAACCGAGTGATTCAACTTAACTGTTTTAAAAAAGTGAATGAAAATTGTTTAATTAACAATCATAAACAATCCTATAAGAGTTTTGAAAATATAGATACTAATGTAGGCACTTTAATCGGCAGCTATCAATCTCAGAAAAATAACTTAACTTGGTTTGCTTGTCGAAAAAGTAGCCATGAAATTCTGATTGAAGTGAGAGACGAACAGAATTTTCAAAGTTACTATTTAGATTTGGAAGATAACTTTCTTGATTCTGAAGTAACTTTTAAGGGCTTCTCTGATAATAGAATTATCGTTTCATTGACAGCGGGACAGGATGGTTCACAGGACTTTTGCCTTGAATTTTTGAATCATGAGCTAAATGTGAGACATAAATTTCCACGAAATTTGGCGTATGTTTTTTCGACTGACGAGGAGAGTTCGTTGTTGGTAAATTTTTACTCGACTGAATTTTATATAATATCAAATCATGATTTCCAAATAAAATTTAGTCAAAGATTTCCTGTATTTGAACAGGACGAGGTATCAAACGTATGGAAGATTAACAATTCTTATGGTGTATTCTCTACAACGGAAGAAAGATGGTTTGTGTTTCATTTAAAGACATTGGAACTCGTTGATGAAATGATACTAGAAAAATGCCATGGAGAATACTCTGGGGTAGACACACTGTTTCAGACAAGCAATCAATTGATATTTAGATGCTATCAATACAATGAAGGAACAAAAGAAGTTGAATACATGAGTGTGGAAAAGAAAGATTTAGAGAGTATGATTGAACAATCACGCTAAGGAAAGTTTAGGAGGGTTATCGATGTATATGTTGGAATTATATCAAAATCCTTCTTATAAAGATTTAGTCGCATTTGGTTCCTTAAAAGAAGGAAAAGAATTTATATCCAAAATAACAGGATATACTCTAGAAAATGAAGATGATTTTGTTCAAGGTAATAAAGAAGAAGTAACGAAGATTTATATGAAAGGTTTAGAGTAAACATGAGTCTCTTATTTGAAGAATTTAAAACCATTTGTTTCCATTTAAACCGAGTCGGAATTACACCGACACTGATGGGTTCTTTGGGATTGGAGTTTAGAACGAAAGAAAATTGGGGGCCGTCTGACATTGATATTCATGTACCTGGTGACCCTAGAGGTTGGGAAGCACCTGACCATCTCAGAATTTATGACTGGGACAAGATAATGAAAGTGATGAAAGACTTAGGCTACGTCTTAATAGATATTCATGAGCATGAATTCCAAAAGGATAGAGAGAGTGTTGAATTTGGAAGTATCGATTCCTTACTTGATTTTGCAGGAGTTTCGGAATCGGACATAGAGCTTATTCACATTGAAGGCATCACTTTTCGTCTTCCAAGTCTGGAGCAGTATCTAAGTATTTACAAAGCTTCTTCTCAAGACTCCTATCGAAATGAACAAAATAATAATAAGGATTTTAAAAAGATCGAGTGGCTGGAAAGACATTTGTAAATTATCATATGAAAAGTAGTAAGTTGTAAGACTGGCTGCTATGTTATTTTTATTGCTTATTTAATTTATACTATATTGGCTAGTAATAGAATTAGTAAAGAAAAGGATTTTAAATTTTAGAAAAGGAAGTATTGTCATGGGAATATTCGATGATTTTGAGTACAAAGAAAAATGCCAAAATGAAGAAAAAGTAATTGAAGTACTTAAAAAGATTTTAAGAGCAATTCATCTAAATAACTATAGTGAGATTATGGATTGTGTTGATGGTTCAGAAGTTGATGATGTAAGAGAGTTACTAGAATATATTCACGATTCATTACAATTAAATGATTTTGATAAAATTGATGAATATGGTGTAGAATGTAATTTTCATCCGAATTATGAGTATTCTCAACTACAAGTTTATGAATTTAATGATCAAACTGGTTTTGCTGTTGAATATCAGATGACCTCTAATTCTGAATTAGTAGATTTAACCCTAAAATTAGAATTTTTATACCAAGAGGATGGTTACAATATAACTTCTATAGATGTAGATCCTGGATAAACTATAGTTAAATATCTTCGTTATGTAATATATATGTAGACTAAGGATAGATAATAAAATTGTAAGTTGCTTAAATCTTGGTTGGTTTTTCAAATATTGGAAGGATTAATGATGTATCTATTAGAATTGTACCAAAACAATTATTCAAAGGATTTAGTCTTATTTGAGACTTTAGAAGAAGGACGAGAATTTGTAGCTCAAATCCCTGGATATACTTTAGAAACAGAAGATGGTTTTGAAGTAGAGTATGTTAATCCTAAACACTTGCCGGATTATATGGAAATTGTCTTCAATGGAAATATTGTTCCTTTATCTAGATTTTCGTTTAATCCTGAAGAAAATGTGGATATTATTTGGAAAGAAATTTCGAATCTGTCCCTTAAAAACGATAAAGTAATCGAAGGCACTACAAAAGTAGATGCGTATGTCGTTAACAACGATGAAGCGAAAGCTTATGTCGAAGTCAGAGAAGCAAACTTCCGTAAGGCAAAAGCTTTCCTAGAAAACAAAGGATATGAAGTCGATAGAAGCTTTTTCGGAAGTGAAGACGGGGAAGCAATTCTCTACAGAAAAAAAGACGCCGAAGATTGGCACTTCTTATGCCACTTAGATCCAATGTTTGTAGAGATTGAAGATGTAGAGGGATATGTGAAAGAAGAGATGGAAGAGTTTTTGAATAGTTAAACTTATAAACTCTTCACAAAATAATAAACCAATCGAAAGGAAATGTCGGTTGGTTTTTTAATGCTCATCTTGTAAACTTGCTAAATAAACTAGAATCAAGTACAATGAGTTTAGATAGTTCTATATGTATAGTTTTAGCTCAATATAAATCTATCTAATACGACATCAAATAAGTGAATGAGAAACAAAAAGGTTTTTTAATTGATCTTTATTGTTTTTAAACTCCTTAAGGAGAATGATAAATGAAAAAAATTATGTTAATCATCAATCCAACATCTGGTGGCGAAAAAGCTTTGGATTATAAGGTGAAACTGGAGAATAAAGCTAGAGACTATTTTGAAGATGTGGAGATTAAAATTACGGAGAAAGCGCAAGATGCCACAAACTTTGCAGAAGAAGCTTCTCGTGAGCGATATGATGCTGTTCTTGTTTTTGGTGGAGATGGGACTGTCAATGAAGTAATCTCTGGTATCGCGGAAAAAGACTACATTCCTAAACTTGCGATTATCCCAGGAGGAACTGGGAATCTCATTACGAAACTATTAGAAATCAATCAAGATATTGATGGTGCCATTGACGAGCTTGATTTTAATTCTACGAATAAGATTGATATCGGAAAATCAAATGGGCACTATTTCGGATACATTTTTAGTATTGGTTCACTGCCAGAAGCCATCCACAACGTTGGGATAGAAGATAAAACGAAGTTTGGCATGCTCGCCTATGCGATTAATACCATGAAGTCTGTCGTAACAGATCAAGCATTTAATATTACTGTTGAGACAGAAAATGGAAATTATATTGGCCCAGCCAGCCATGTTTTAGTTCTTCTTACCAATTATTTCGCTGACAAAAAAATCTTTGATGAAGACAAGGATGGTTATGCAAATATTTTGATACTAAAAGATGCCTCAATCCTTACTAAATTGTCAGTTATCCCTGATTTATTAAAAGGTGATGTCGTCGTGAATGAGAATATCGAGTATATAAAAGCTCGTCATATCAAAATTTCTTCTGATTCTGAACTCGAAACGGATGTTGATGGTGACAAATCTGCTGACCTACCAGTAGAAATCAAAGTGCTAGGTCAGCATATCGAAGTCTATTCTCAACCGAAAGAATAAGATTTTTAAACTTTGACAAGCCTTTTTAACGATATTTTTTAATAAAGGAAAGCCTATGAAAATTAAAAAATTAGCAACTCTTGGTCTTTGCTCAACACTTCTTTTGACCATAGTAGCTTGTAGTCAAACTCAAAAGACTTCTGATAGTACTGCTGAAACTTCAGTGACTCAATCACAGTCGAATCAGGTTTCCTGGAAAGCAACTTATAGCAATTTGAACAATCAACCGAGTGCAGAAGAAGTTCGGAATGCCTTGGCTGCACATTTGGATAAAGATAGTGTCGATGCATTTTTCAACCTTGTCAATGATTACAACGAGACTGTCGATTCAGTAGGCTTAACTGGGGATTTTTCTACATTTACCAAAACAAACTATGATGTTGAAAAGATAAGCAATCTTTGGTCACCTAAAAAGGGTGATTTTGTCGGTACCAACTGTCGTATTAACAGTTATTGTTTATTAAAAAATTCTATTGAAATCCCTAAGTTGGAAAAAGATGACTCCTTATTATTCCTAGATAACGATGCCATTGACAAAGGAAAGGTCTTTGGTGCAGAAGACAAGGATGCTTTTGATATTTTATTCTCAAGAGTCAAGACCGAAGCAACGACAGATATCAAAGTTCATGCTGCAAAGATGGAACAATTCCTTTCTCAATTCAAGTTTAATGAAAATGCTCGAATGCTATCTGTAGTAGTTCATGATGACTTGGATGGTCAATCCCTCTTTATTGGCCATGTCTGTATTCTTGTACCAAGCGAGGATGGTTATCTCTTTGTCGAAAAGTTAACCTTTGAGGAGCCTTATCAAGCCATCAAATTTGCGACCAAGGAAGATTGTTACAAATATCTAGATACAAAATACGAAAACTATACAGGTGAAGGTCTAGCTAAACCTTTTATTATGGATAATGATAAGTGGGTTCAATTTTAAGGGAGTAGACATTATGGATGCATTGTTTGGACTGATAGTCTTATTCCTAATAGGGGTATGGGCTGTTTGGGTTATCAAAGGAAACCAGCAGAGACCAAGAAATAATGAAAGATTTATTGGTTATATCAATCGATACGATGAAGATGGAGAACCCTACCAAGCGGAGATTTGGGAAGTCAGTGAAGACGAGGAGTAGACATATGGAATTACAAGATTTTACGAAACAAGAACAAGAAATGATTAAAAAGGGATTATCTTTCTCTAAGCTGAACGATAAAGAAACTGCTGACAAAATTATCGCGCTGATTCCTCAAGAATACATTAAGCGTATTCCATTTTTTGTTAGAAAACATGCGATTACGCGTACGATTAAGAGAATCTCTCTTGAGTATCCGGAATTGTACGCTGTTGCTGAACAAGAAGGCCAACTTCCTGATAAGGAAGCTCAAGAATTACGCCAAATTCTTACAGATATTTTCCAAGAGAAAATGAATAAGCATAAAATCAAGTAGGAGAGCCTAATCGCTCATCTATTTGATTTTATGCTTACTAATGACTAAAACTAACACTCCATCATTCCCACATGCTATGCTGGGCTCTGACTCCATAGCTATCAATCGAACCATCTGAATTGAACTTGGATTCAATACGGTATCTTTTCCAGAGGTCGTAATCTGCTGTTTGAATGGTTAGGATAAAGTTGTTATCCTTATCAGAGATATTATAATCAGCAGGATTAACTTCAAAGATATTGATTAGTTTTCGTGTTTGAAAATCTTGGAGCTTGAGATTTGCTAGCTTGACATGATTGATGGAAATTTTTTCTAGTTGCTTGCTATCCTTAGGTGTTTTGTAATAGGTTATGACGCAGTTTTTGAGCTGATCAGTATCTTTACCTGTGGGAGTAAGGTTCATAAAGCCAAAGGACTGATTATCTCGCTTGACTTCGAGAAGTTGACCGTAGTAAAAGTGGTCGTTTTTGGTATTGGTGATGGAGCTCTCTGCACCTTTATCTCCAAAGGTATAGCCTTGGTCTAAAAGCTCGGAAGCCTTGGTCTCCCCGATAATGACAGAAGTATCTTGAATGGTTACTGGAACAGGTTGAGCCGGAAGACCACTCATCATCATGCAAAACATAAATACATAACTCGTTAAAAAAGCTGCTCCTATAAAAGCGTTGGTTGATGCATAGGCATGACTGTTTTGAAAGTTTTTTCTTATAGCCAGTACAACAAATTTGCCAATACTTTTTAAAACCATACTAACAAGTACGATAAAAAATTGTTTTTTCAAACATTCATAAATGGCTTGAGGAAAGCTATTACCATGATAGTAGAAGACAGCCAATACGAGTAGATTTACGATTAAATAGATTAGCAAGAACCAATGAATCTCTTTAAGGGCATTAGCATCAGTGATTTCTTCATAGTCAACGTGAATTCTTCCTTGAACAGCATGGCCAAGTTTATAAATCCAATTAGGAATGTCTTTGCCTTTTTTAACCGCAACTACAAGTCTAATATAGAGATAGATAGCAAAGGACAAGGATAGAAAGAAAAGAGCATAAAAACCCAAAACAATACTAGTGAGCATGACTACTTCCCCCGTTTTTCAATTGCTAGAGAACAATTTTGTTAGCTCCATTATAGCATTTTCTAGGGAAATAGAGCTAGAAATATCAGCAGTTTCCTTAAAGATAAAAAGATGAGAATCATTGCCATTTAAGCTTTACCGATTGTGCTGATAGAAAGAGGCCCCTTCTTCTTACTAGTTTTATTAGTTGGGAATTGGGAATTAAAGAGAAAGATAAGACTTGAGAGAGAACATAAAGGAGTAGAGAGCCATGGATAGAACGGTGATTATAGGTACTTTAATAGTTTTTGCAATCTTTAATCTGCTACTCGGTTTGGGCTTTTATCTCTTTCTAAAAAAGAGGAAAGAGAATGGGCAGTCATTGTACGAAACTCCTGTAAATCAACAAACTCGAACAGAAAAACTGGGGCTAGGTGAGATTTTGGTCTACCTGACACTGATTGCAATCGCGGGGATGTTTGCTTTTCAGACCTTAAATCGAGGTGGTGTGGGGAATTCTATTTTAGCTAAAATGATCCTCCTCCCAGCTATAATGGCTCTTTTCAATGCAAGAAAAAGGACTGGAAAGTCTTTACTTGCCCTCCTTATAACCTTTATGGTCTTTCTAGTAGGAGTTATGTTTCATCTCACGATTGGTTTGCCACCTCAAACACCAATTTTGCAAATTAATGAAAGTAAAATCATTTTAGCAGAAACCAAAGCAAGTGATCTGATGGAAGCTGGGTTTGATATCTATGTAAGACAAGGTGATGGTAGTAGCGACTACGAAGACCTCCTGACAGATGGCAGTTTCAAAAAGTATTCAGGAGATAAATCAGTCACTATCGAAAAAGGCATCCGACTTGATAGCAATGCAGTCCCTTACGCTCCATATCTAATAGCAAAAAATGGTATAGTGCTGGGGAGTATTTCCTTTTACGGGGCAGAAGATAAGGACGTGGTTCTAGAAGATTCTAAGATTATTCAGGTTCGATTTAACAAGGACAGTATTGAAGCAGCTAAGAAACATTCTATTACTTTGAAATTGGATGAACTCGACTTGACTAGTCGACTGGACCTTCCACTTGTTCAAGAAACTTTCAAAAAGCATCTATGGTCAATTCCCCCATCAAATACAAATGATGTGACTCAATTGTGGTATGGATTACAGTGGTCAAGTAACAGCGACTCTCTATTTTGGAATGAGTTTTATAGTCTCATCCGTCTAGATGAAAATTACTTGATGACTGATTTTGAACTAGCTGCCAAAGTAGCTCGTGATGAGTAAATACGATTTTGAATAGTTGAATTTGCTTATGCCTAACTAAAGGAATTAATTCATTTAGTTCCTATTTTATTATTTAAAAGCGAATTTGAAATAGTTTTCAATTTTTGTGTATAGTAAAAATACGAACAAAAATGTAAATAATTTATAAAGTTTCCCCAAAATACTTTACAAACTTTTGTAAACATGATATAGTTATAAGGCTTAGAAAATGAGATGATGTTTTCTAGCAAATATAAACCCGAGTAAAAAATGCCTACGGACAGGCAGGGTTGAATGCCGAAGCGTGGTTGAAAAGCCGCATTATTGATAGGGTTAAAAGCCTACTTTTATAAGTTGATGTTAGAACATTAGTTCTAATTCGTATACATTTGTTAGTGTGGTGAAAGCACACGTCATCTTGTGAAACGATCAATAAAGTACGTAATATTTGCTACTAGAGAGTTAGGAAACATCAGGAACAGACATACTCAAAAGAAACAAACATAAACACGTCAGTAGATTGTAGAGCAGGTGCCAACCTGCTCTTTTTTTCATAAGTATCCTTTAGAGCCTTACATAAGGTGAAAATAACTATGATAAAGGAGTATGTCTCTATAATGTTAAATCAAAACCAAGCTCCAATTTATGAGGGATTGGTCAAGTTACGAAAAAAAAGAATTGTACCTTTCGATGTACCAGGTCATAAGCGTGGTCGTGGGAACCCGGAATTAGTGGAACTTTTAGGGGAAAAATGCGTTGGTATTGATGTCAATTCTATGAAGCCCTTGGACAATCTAGGACATCCTATTTCGATTATTAGAGAAGCGGAAGAGCTAGCAGCAGAAGCTTTTGGTGCTGCTCATGCCTTTTTGATGATTGGTGGGACAACTTCATCTGTTCAAACCATGATTCTCTCTACCTGTAAAGCAGGTGATAAAATCATCCTTCCTCGAAATGTCCACAAATCAGCTATTAATGCTCTCGTTTTATGCGGAGCTATTCCTATCTATATCGAGATGAGTGTGGATCCAAAAATCGGTATTGCTTTGGGGCTTGAAAATGAGCGTGTGGCGCAAGCGATTAAGGACCATCCGGATGCCAAGGCTATCCTAATAAACAATCCAACCTATTATGGGATTTGTTCAGACCTTAAGGGATTAACAGAGATGGCACACGCCGCAGGAATGAAAGTCTTAGTAGACGAGGCGCACGGTGCTCATCTGCACTTTACTGATAAACTTCCTCTATCTGCTATGGACGCAGGAGCAGATATGTCAGCTGTATCTATGCATAAGTCCGGTGGCAGCTTGACTCAAAGTTCCCTTCTTTTAGTTGGCGATCAGATGAATCCTGAATATGTGCGTCAGATTATTAACCTGACACAGTCAACATCAGCATCCTACTTACTAATGGCTAGTCTAGATGTTTCTCGTAGAAACCTAGCCCTTCGTGGCAAAGAGTCCTTTGAGAAAGTCATTGAGCTATCTGAGTACGCTCGTCGTGAAATCAATGCCATCGGAGGCTACTATGCCTATTCAAAAGAACTAGTAGATGGTGTATCAGTTTGTGATTTTGATGTAACCAAGCTGTCAGTTTACACTCAGGGGATTGGTCTAACAGGTATCGAGGTTTATGATCTCTTACGGGATGAATATGACATTCAGATTGAGTTTGGTGATATCGGGAATATCTTAGCCTACATTTCGATTGGTGACCGTATCCAAGACATTGAACGCTTGGTCGGTGCCTTAGCTGATATCAAGAGACTATACTCACGAGATGGGAAGGACTTGATTGCTGGAGAATATATCCAGCCTGAGTTGGTGCTATCCCCTCAGGAAGCCTTCTATGCAGAGAGAAGAAGCTTAACATTAGACGAGTCCGTTGGCCAGGTCTGTGGGGAATTTGTCATGTGTTATCCTCCAGGAATTCCAATCCTAGCGCCAGGTGAACGGATTACACGAGAAATTGTCGATTATATTCAATTCGCCAAAGAACGTGGTTGTTCACTCCAAGGAACGGAAGATCCAGAGGTCAATCACATCAATGTTATTGAGAGAAAGGAGAACTAGATGGATTTATGGTTTTCTGAAGTTCATACTCCAGATGTGAAATTATCCTTGAGAACTGCCAAGCAACTCTACGCTGGAAAAAGTGAATGGCAGGATATTGAAGTATTAGATACTCCAGCTTTTGGAAAGATTTTGATTTTAAATGGGCATGTCTTGTTCTCAGATGCAGATGACTTTGTCTACAATGAAATGACAGTTCACGTTCCTATGGCTGTCCATCCAAATCCAAAGAAAGTCTTGGTTATTGGGGGCGGTGACGGTGGTGTTGCCCAAGTATTAACTCTCTATCCAGAATTGGAACAAATTGATATTGTAGAACCAGATGAGATGCTGGTTGAGGTTTGCCGAGAGTATTTTCCAGACTTTGCTGCAGGACTTGATGACCCTCGCGTCACCATTTACTACCAAAATGGACTGAGATTTTTGAGAAATTGTGAAGATGATTACGACATTATTATCAACGATGCGACAGATCCATTTGGCCATACGGAAGGGCTCTTTACCAAGGAATTTTACGGCAATAGCTATAGAGCTTTGAAAGAAGACGGTATCATGATTTACCAGCATGGTAGTCCCTTCTTTGACGAAGATGAGTCAGCATGCCGAAGCATGCACCGCAAGGTCAATCAAGCCTTTCCAATTAGCCGGGTTTACCAAGCACATATCCCAACTAGTCCTGCTGGCTATTGGTTGTTTGGATTTGCATCGAAAAAATATCACCCTGTCAAAGATTTTGACAAGGAAGGCTGGAAAAAACGCCAGTTATTTACGGAATATTACACTGCAAACTTACATGTGGGAGCCTTTATGTTGCCCAAGTATGTAGAAGACATTTTAGAAGAAGAGGAAGGAAGAAAATGAGTCGTTTATTAGTTATTGGATGTGGGGGAGTTGCCCAAGTTGCTATTTCAAAGATTTGCCAAGATAGCGAAACTTTTAAAGAAATTATGATAGCTAGCCGTACAAAGTCAAAATGTGATGACTTGAAGGCTAAATTAGAAGGCAAAACAAATACTAAGATTGAGACAGCTGCTCTTGATGCTGACAAGGTAGAAGAAGTGATTGCCTTGATTGAAAGCTACAAACCAGAAGCTGTTTTGAACGTAGCTTTGCCTTATCAAGACTTGACCATCATGGATGCTTGTTTGGCTACAGGTGTGCACTATATTGACACAGCTAACTACGAGGCTGAGGATACAGAAGATCCTGAATGGCGTGCTATTTATGAGAAACGTTGTAAGGAACTTGGTTTTACAGCTTACTTTGACTACTCATGGCAATGGGCTTATCAAGAAAAATTCAAGGAAGCAGGCCTGACCGCTCTTCTTGGTTCTGGTTTTGACCCAGGTGTAACCAGCGTCTTTTCAGCTTATGCACTCAAACATTACTTTGACGAAATCCACTATATCGATATTTTAGACTGTAATGGTGGTGACCACGGTTATCCATTTGCAACAAACTTCAACCCAGAAATCAACTTGCGTGAAGTTTCTGCACCAGGTTCTTACTGGGAAGATGGAAAATGGGTAGAAGTCGAAGCCATGTCTATCAAACGTGAGTATGATTTCCCTCAAGTTGGTCAAAAAGACATGTATCTCCTCCACCATGAAGAAATCGAATCATTAGCAAAGAATATTCCAGGAGTTAAACGCATTCGCTTCTTTATGACTTTTGGCCAATCTTATCTAACTCACATGAAATGCTTGGAAAACGTTGGGCTTCTTCGTACAGATACTATTAATTTTAACGGACAAGAAATCGTACCAATCCAATTCTTGAAAGCCTTGCTTCCGGATCCTGCAAGCCTTGGCCCACGTACAGTTGGTAAAACTAATATTGGATGTATCTTTACAGGTGTCAAAGATGGCGTTGAAAAGACCATCTACATCTACAATGTTTGCGACCATCAAGAATGTTACGCAGAAGTTGGTTCACAAGCCATTTCTTACACAACAGGTGTTCCAGCCATGATTGGGACAAAATTAGTGATGGATGGTACTTGGAAACAACCAGGAGTTTATAACCTTGAAGAGTTGGATCCAGACCCATTCATGGAAGCTTTGAATAAATACGGTTTGCCATGGGTTGTGGTTGAAAATCCACAAATGGTGGACTAATGAAATTAGAACGAGTACCAACACCAGCTTACGTCATTGATTTAGCAAAACTAGAAGAAAATTGTAGCATTTTACAAGAGGTTCAAGAAAAAGCCGGCTGTAAGGTTCTACTGGCTCAAAAGGCTTATTCTCTCTATAAAACCTATCCCCTAATTAGCCAGTATCTATCAGGTACGACGGCTAGTGGACTCTATGAAGCGAAGTTAGCTAGAGAAGAGTTTCCGGGGGAAGTCCATGTATTTGCACCTGCTTTCAAGGAATCAGATATGGAAGAGCTACTGCAAATATCGGATCATATTGATTTTAACTCAGAGAGACAACTACGAAAATATGGTCAACGTTGTCGCGAAGTTGGTATCAGTGTGGGTCTTCGCATCAATCCTCAATGTTCAACGCAGGGTGACCACGCGCTTTATGATCCTTGTGCTCCTGGCTCTCGTTTTGGAGTGACTTCAGATAAGATACCAAGTGATTTATTGGATTTGGTTGACGGACTTCATTTTCATACTCTCTGTGAGCAAGGGGCAGATGATTTACAAACGACTTTGAAAGCAGTAGAAGAGCAGTTTGGAGCTTATTTGCACCAAGTTAAATGGCTCAATATGGGTGGTGGACATCATATTACGAGAGATGATTATGATGTGGACTTACTGATCTCTGAGATTAAACGTATTCGAGAAACCTATAACCTTGATGTCTATATCGAACCTGGAGAAGCTATTGCCCTTAATGCGGGCTATCTAGCGACAGAAGTCTTGGATATTGTTGAAAACGGGATTGAGACTTTGGTGTTAGATGCTTCAGCAAGTTGCCATATGCCAGATGTTCTTGAGATGCCTTATCGTCCCCCATTGAGAGATGGATTTGAAGCACAAGAAAAACCTTATACTTATAGACTCTCTTCAAATACTTGCCTGACAGGGGATATCATTGGAGACTATAGCTTTGAAAAACCGATTGAGATCGGCGATCGCCTCTATTTTGAAGACATGGCTATTTACTCATTTGTCAAAAATAATACCTTTAACGGGATTGGACTTCCAAGTTTGTATCTCATGGATAAAGAGGGTGAGTGTAGTCTAGTCAAAGCATTTGGCTACCAAGACTTTAAGGAGAGATTATCATGATGGACAGCCCAAAGAAATTAGGTTATCGTATGCCTGCAGAGTATGAACCCCATCATGGGACTCTCATGATATGGCCTACTCGACCAGGGTCTTGGCCATTTGAAGGCAAGGCCGCTAAAGCTGCTTTTAGCCGTATTATTAAAACTATTGCTCAAGGAGAAACAGTCTACCTTTTGGTGGAGCAAGACTATCTATCTGAAGCACAATCTTATTTTGGAGACAAGGTTGTTTATCTAGATATTCAGACAAATGATGCCTGGGCTCGTGATACAGGTCCGACCATTCTCCTCAATGATCAAAGGGAAAAATTGGCGGTAGATTGGTCTTTCAATGCCTGGGGTGGTGCTGTCGACGGTCTTTACCAAGACTATGAAGCAGATGACCAAGTAGCCAGTCGCTTTGCAGAAGTTTTAGAGATACCTGTTTATGATGCCAAACCTTTTGTACTGGAAGGTGGAGCTATTCATAGTGACGGTCAAGGAACCATTCTTGTCACAGAAAGTTGTTTGCTCAGTCCTGGTCGTAATCCTCTCCTGACTAAAGAGGAGATTGAAAAGACCTTACTAGAGAGCCTTGGTGCCGAAAAAGTCATTTGGTTGCCTTACGGTATTTATCAAGACGAGACAAATGAACACGTAGATAATGTTGCAGCCTTTGTTGGTCCTGCTGAGGTTGTTTTAGCATGGACGGATGACCAAGATGATCCTCAGTATGCCATGTCTGCAGCAGATCTAGCTCTCTTAGAGAAGGAAACCGATGCAAAAGGCCGGAGTTTCACTATTCATAAACTTCCAATCCCAGCTATTCATCAAGTAGTTACAGAAGAAGATTTGCCGGGATATACATATGAAGAAGGCGAAGAGGAGCGTTATGCAGGTGAAAGACTAGCAGCTTCCTACGTGAATTTTTATATCGCCAATAAATCTGTCTTGGTACCACAATTTCAGGATGTAAACGATCAAGTGGCCTTGGATATTCTCAGTCAGTGTTTTCCAGACCGTGATGTTGTCGGAATTACTGCAAGAGATATTCTATTAGGTGGTGGAAATATCCACTGTATTACCCAACAAATCCCAGAATAGGAGAAAAAGATGAGAAATGTAAAAGTTGCAGCGATCCAGATGCAATGTGCTAAGGATGTGGCAACGAATATCCAAACAGCGGAACGTTTAGTTCGCCAAGCTGCTGAGCAAGGAGCCCAAATCATTCTCTTGCCCGAGTTGTTTGAACGTCCCTATTTCTGTCAGGAACGTCAATATGACTTCTACCAGTATGCCCAGTCGGTGACAGAAAATACAGCCATTCAGCATTTTAAAGGAATTGCCAAGGAACTACAGGTTGTTATACCGATCAGTTTCTATGAAAAAGATGGCAATGTCTTGTATAACTCAATCGCTGTTATTGATGCAGATGGTGAGGTTCTTGGCGTTTATCGGAAGACCCACATACCAGATGACCATTATTATCAAGAAAAGTTTTACTTTACGCCTGGTAACACTGGTTTCAAGGTCTGGAATACTCGCTATGCTAACATTGGTATCGGTATCTGTTGGGATCAATGGTTCCCTGAAACAGCACGTTGTCTTGCATTAAATGGAGCAGAGTTACTCTTTTATCCAACAGCCATCGGTTCAGAGCCTATCTTAGATACAGACAGTTGTGGTCACTGGCAACGTACTATGCAAGGGCACGCAGCAGCAAATATTGTTCCAGTCATTGCAGCCAATCGTTATGGTTTGGAAGAAGTTACTCCTAGTGAGGAAAATGGCGGACAGAGTTCCACTCTTGATTTCTACGGTTCCTCCTTTATGACGGATGAAACAGGAGCTATTCTAGAGAGAGCTGAAAGACAAGGTGAAGCAATCCTCTTAACCACTTATGACCTTGACAAGGGAGCGAATGAACGCCTGAATTGGGGTCTCTTTAGAGATAGAAGACCAGATATGTATAAAGATATTGTCAGATAATAATAAAAAGTAGCCCGCTCAGGCTACTTTTTAAAATTCTTTATAAACATAAGTATTTTCGGGTTTGTCTACTTTGATAAAGGACTGGACTTCGAGAGTTGGGAGAACTTGGTTGAGTTCTTTGTGATAGTGATTCCTAATCTTACCTTTGACTGTCACCCAGGTGTTATTTTCGTACTGATTGGTGTTTCCTGTAGTCAAAAGGCCAAAAACTCCTGAATCAGCGATACAGTGCATAATACCAAAACGAAAAACAAATTGACTATTGGTATGATTTGGATCGTTGTAGACAAAGCCAATAAACTCGATTTCCTTGCCTTCAAATTCATTTGGATAATCATAGATAGCTTCCATGACCTCCAGGTAATTTTCATCATTGATAACTATACTAGATTGAGCTAAGTATTTATCAGCACTCTTTCGAATAATATTTTCATGAGCTGTTTGTGAATAAAATCTGCTCGTATCCGGCTTAAGAAACTGACTGCTCGTTCCTTCACTTGCTTGGATTGCCTTGTCAGTTCCTTCCGACAAAGGGAAATAATATCCTTTTGCCGATACTGTTTGTGAATCCAGAGTGACAGTTGGAAATGTAAATCCAACTAACAAGGGTAAACTTAAGAGGACAAAACTAGCAAGCTTAGCTGAAAAACTATGTAAGTGACTATGTTCTTTCAAACGCTTGAGGCAAATATAGGCTTGAACGATGGCTAGTAACAATGACAAAACCATGCTGATATAAGCCAGATAAGAGTAGTGGAGGTTTATATACTGATTGAGCTTACCTGATAGGTGCAGATAAAGGGTTAAGATAAAATAGCCAAATAAGATAAAAAATCGAATCATAGCATCACCCCGACTAGATAAGAATAGACAAGAACAACAAGAGTTACAATTGTCATGAATTGCCAAATAAATCGCGTTTTAAGATAATTCTTCATCATTAGTAAGTTCTTGACATCAAGCATAGGGCCTATAACCAGAAAGGCAAGCACTGGAGCAAAACCAAAACTAGAGAGAAGTGAAGATCCAATAAAGGCATCCGCTTCGCTACAGAGTGATAGAAGGAAGGACAAAACCATCAAAAGAACAATCGCAATTAGTGGTGTTGCGCTGATGGATGTCAGGATACGAGTTGGTACATAGACCTGGACTATACTTGCAAAAAGACAGCCAAAGACCAAGTAACGCCCCATATCAAAGAATTCATCAATAGCTTTGATAAAGACCTGAAGCAGTTTTTGACTTTTAGTCAAGTGAGAAAAATCATGCTTATGACAAGCCAATCTATTTTCCTTTTGGATAGGTCCCTCCCAGAAAAATCCAAGAAAGATACCCAATATAGTAGCAACTAGAATCGCGCCCAAAGCTCTTAGGAGAACCATTTGAATCGAATGACCAAAGGCTGAATAAGTCGCAAAAAGTACGATGGGATTGATGACAGGAGCGGTTACTAAAAAGGGAACGGCTGTATAGCTTGGAACCTTCTTTTCTAAAAAGCGATTGATGATCGGAACGATTCCACATTCGCAAGAAGGGAAGAGGAAACCGATGAAGCTACCAAAAAAGATTCTCCCCAAGCGATTTTTAGGGAGAAACTTATAGACCTTCTCAGGTGTGACATAGACTTCAATGGCACCAGAGATGATGCTACCGATTAAGACAAAGGGTAAAGCTTCAATGATAATTGAAAGAAAAATGGCACCAGCTTGTAGCACACTAGAAGGTAAACTTTGAAAGAGTGTCATCTATTTTTTCTTTTCTGCCTTATCTTTCTTTTCTTTGTCGTCTGGAAATGTTACTTGCTTTAAATCAGGTAGTTTAGCGAATTCTTCGAACATCTTATCTAAGTCATCAGTTTTTGTAAATTTAACAGCCATAAGGCATACCTCGATTCTTTTAGTTAACACTATTATACTATTATTTCTGAGAAATAGTTGGATTTTAAAATAAACATGGCTTTTATCTTTATAAAGTTGAAATAAAGCAACAAATTAATGAAAACAAGCTTTCTTCCTTATGGTATAATAGTTTCATGGATAAAAAATATGAAAAAATTTCCCAAGATTTGGGTGTAACTTTAAAGCAGATTGATACTGTCTTGTCTTTGACAGCAGAAGGAGCAACTATCCCTTTTATCGCCCGTTATCGGAAGGATATGACAGGAAGTCTAGATGAGGTAGCCATTAAGGCTATTATAGACCTCGATAAGAGTTTAACTGCTCTAAATGATCGTAAGGAAGCCGTCTTAGCAAAAATCAAAGAGCAAGGCAAGCTAACTAAGGAGTTAGAAGAAGCAATTCTATCAGCTGAAAAACTCGCAGATGTAGAAGAACTCTATCTTCCCTATAAGGAGAAACGTCGGACCAAGGCAACGATTGCGCGTGAGGCTGGACTTTTTCCACTTGCTCGTTTAATTTTACAAAATGTTTCTAACCTAGAAAAAGAAGCAGAAGCTTTTGTCTGTGAAGGTTTCGAAACTCCTCAAGAAGCTTTGGCTGGGGCTGTAGACATCTTGGTTGAAGCACTATCCGAGGATGTTCATTTACGTTCAATGACCTATCAAGAGGTACTTAGACGCTCTAAGATTACTTCTCAACTTAAAGACGAAACTCTAGATGAAAAGCAAGTCTTTCAGATTTATTACGATTTCTCAGAGACAGTTGCAAACATGCAAGGTTACCGTACGCTTGCCCTTAATCGTGGTGAGAAGCTAGGCATTTTGAAAATTGGCTTTGAGCATGCGACTGATCGTATTCTATCTTTCTTTAGTGTTCGTTTTAAAGTTAAGAATGCTTATATTGACGAAGTTATTCAGCAATCTGTTAAGAAAAAAGTATTACCAGCTATTGAGCGACGTATTCGCACTGAACTAACAGAAAAGGCAGAAGAAGGAGCTATTCAACTCTTCTCAGAAAACCTTCGAAATCTTCTCCTTGTTGCACCTCTAAAAGGGCGCGTGGTCCTTGGATTTGACCCTGCCTTTCGTACAGGTGCCAAGCTTGCAGTCGTTGATGCGACTGGGAAGATGCTGACAACGCAAGTCATTTATCCAGTCAAACCAGCTTCAGCTCGTCAGATTGAAGAAGCAAAGAGAGATTTGGCAGATTTGATTGGCCAATATGGTGTGGAAATCATTGCCATCGGTAATGGTACTGCTAGTCGTGAGAGCGAAGCCTTCGTCGCTGAAGTACTTAAAGATTTTCCTGAGGTCAGCTATGTCATTGTCAATGAGAGCGGGGCATCTGTCTACTCAGCTAGTGAACTTGCTCGTCAAGAGTTTCCAGAGTTAACCGTTGAGAAACGTTCTGCTATTTCTATTGCTCGTCGTTTGCAAGACCCACTTGCTGAATTGGTTAAAATTGATCCCAAATCTATAGGTGTTGGTCAATATCAGCACGATGTTAGTCAAAAGAAACTGTCTGAAAGTCTAGACTTTATTGTTGATACAGTCGTTAACCAAGTCGGTGTCAATGTCAATACAGCTAGTCCAGCCTTACTTTCGCACGTAGCTGGTCTTAACAAAACAATCTCTGAAAATATCGTGAAGTATCGTGAAGAAGAAGGTAAAATAACTTCACGCGCCCAAATCAAGAAAGTTCCTCGTTTAGGAGCAAAAGCCTTTGAACAGGCTGCAGGTTTCCTCCGTATCCCTGAAAGTAGCAATATCCTTGACAATACAGGTGTTCACCCAGAAAACTATGCTGCTGTAAAAGAACTCTTCAAACGTTTGGACATTAAAGACCTAAATGAAGAAGCGCAAGCCAAACTCAAATCTATTTCTATCAAGGAAATGGCCCAAGAATTAGACCTCGGTCAAGAAACTCTTAAAGATATTATTGCAGATCTTTTAAAACCCGGTCGTGATTTCCGTGATTCTTTTGATGCTCCAGTCCTACGTCAGGATGTCTTGGATATCAAAGACTTAAAAGTTGGCCAGAAGCTTGAGGGCGTTGTTCGTAACGTCGTTGACTTCGGTGCCTTTGTTGACATTGGTATTCACGAGGATGGCCTGATTCATATCTCTCATATGAGCAAGAAATTCATCAAGCATCCGAGTCAAGTCGTTTCAGTTGGTGATTTAGTAACCGTTTGGGTGAAGAAGATTGATGTCCAACGCGAAAAAGTAAATCTGTCGCTCCTTGCACCAGATGAATCTAACTAATTATGTTCGACAAGTTTCTTTAGAAGACTTTGGGAAACCTTTCAAACACCAAGCTCAATGGAATTCTCGTCTACGGTCGACCGGTGGGCGATTTTTCCCTAAGGATGGGCATTTGGATTTTAATCCCAAAGTCTATCAAGAACTAGGTTTAGAGGTTTTTCGGAAAATTGTCCGTCACGAACTCTGTCATTATCATCTATACTATGAGGGAAAGGGGTATAAACATAAAGATCTAGCCTTTAAGGTACTGTTAAAAGAAGTGGACGGGCTCCGCTTTGTTCCACCCTTATCAAGTGTCAGTCAAACACCAGTTCTAGTCTATATTTGTCAGACTTGTCGCCAAACCTATCAACGAAAGCGACGAATTGATACCAAAAGTTATCGTTGTGGTCTCTGTCGTGGCAAACTCATTTTGCAAAATCCGCCTAAGGACTGATGCAAGCAGTATTATTTCATGTTATACTTATTTCAAGAATACCGAAAGAGGTACAAACTATGAATAAAAATTTTTACAAAATGAGACGAAATCGTATGATATCAGGAGTACTTGCTGGACTCTCTGATAAATGGGACCTTGATGTTACTCTTGTTCGCTTCATTTTTGCAATCTTTACAATCGCAAACTTTGGACTCGGAATTATTATCTACATTATCCTAGCTTCGATCCTACCAACAAAAGAAGATATCGAAGCTGAAATGTATGGAACAGGCCCACGCAAAATCAAAGAAGCCCAGCCAATCAAAGATGATGAAAGTTGGTTTTGGTAACCATCTTACCATTCATTTGAAGTATTAAACCCTTGTAGTATCAAGGGTTTTTCTTTTGCTTAAAAATTTGTGGTAAACTAATAGTAGTTCATTTCAAAAAAATAATCCAATCTTACAAAAATGTAAGATTACAGACCTCTTTTGTAAGGTTATGTTATGGAACCAACTCTTTTTTTAGAGTACACTTATATCAGAAAGATAAAGTAGCAAAACTATGAAAAATATTTTACAAAAGAAACAAACAAGTAAACCAAGTCCAAAAGAGATCGAGCGTGTTCAGCTCGGTTGCGCTATTATGCAGGCTCAGTTTCAATTAATGGGATATTAAAAAGGAGAAGTTAAAATGACACTATTAGATGTAAAACACGTTCAAAAGATTTATAAAACTCGCTTTCAAGGAAACCAAGTAGAAGCCCTAAAAGATATTCACTTTACTGTAGAAAAAGGCGACTACGTTGCCATCATGGGTGAATCTGGTTCTGGGAAATCAACTCTACTCAATATTCTTGCTATGCTTGACAAGCCAACGCGTGGGCAGGTCTTCCTAAATGGAACTGACACAGCTACCATTAAAAATTCTGAAGCATCAAGCTTCCGTCGTGAAAAGTTAGGCTTTGTCTTCCAAGACTTCAATTTGTTAGATACGCTTTCTGTTAAAGACAATATCTTACTCCCTTTGGTATTGTCTAGAAAGCCTATTACAGAAATGATGAAAAAATTAGTCGTGACGACTGAAAATCTTGGCATCAACCAATTGCAGGAGAAGTACCCTTATGAAATCTCTGGAGGGCAAAAACAACGGGTTGCAGTTGCACGAGCTATCATCACAGAACCAGAAATTCTCCTTGCGGACGAGCCAACAGGTGCTCTAGACTCTAAATCATCTGCAGCCCTCCTTGATATCTTTGATCAGATCAACGAGCAAGGGCAAACCATTCTCATGGTAACCCACTCAACAGCAGCAGCTAGCCGTGCAAAACGTGTTCTTTTCATCAAGGACGGTATTCTCTATAATCAAATTTACCGTGGTGAAAAGACGGATCGTCAGATGTTCCAAGAAATCTCTGACACCTTGACTGTAATGGCAAGTGAGGTGAACTAGTATGTTTCGATTAACCAATAAGTTGGCCATATCCAACTTGATCAAAAACCGCAAACTCTATTACCCTTTTGCTCTGTCTGTCATTTTGGCAGTCACTATTAGCTATCTCTTTTATTCCCTAGCCTTTAATCCTAAAATTGGTGATTTGCGTGGTGCATCTGCTATACAATTTACCCTACAACTAGGTCTTATCGTAGTGACACTCGCATCTGCCATTATCGTGCTTTATGCCAATAGTTTTGTCATGAAAAATCGCTCCAAAGAACTGGGTGTATATGGCATGTTGGGCTTAGAAAAACGCCATTTGATTGGTATGACCTTCAAGGAACTCTTGATTTTTGGGCTAGTAACAGTCACTGCTGGGATTGGGATTGGTGCCCTCTTTGACAAACTCATCTTTGCTTTATTGCTTAAACTTGCAAAGATGAAGGTAGAGCTAGTCGCAACCTTTCAATGGTCCGTAGTGCTTTCAATCCTTCTGGTATTCGGTTTTATCTTTTTAGTCATCGTTTTCTTAAACGCTATACGTATCATCCGTATGGATGCTCTGCAACTCTCTCGTGAGAAAGCAAAAGGGGAGAAGAAGGGCCGTTTCCTAGTTCTTCAGACACTTGTAGGGCTAATTGCACTAGGTAGTGGCTACTATCTAGCGCAAAGCGTAAAAGATCCAGTTTCAGCAACCCTTACTTTCTTTATAGCAGTCATGTTGGTCATAGTTGCGACCTATCTTTTATTCAATGCGGGTATTACAGTTTTCTTACAGTTACTCAAGAAAAACAAAAGATATTACTACAAACCTAATAACCTAATCTCTGTTTCTAACCTCATCTTTCGTATGAAGAAAAATGCTGTCGGTTTAGCAACCATTGCCATTCTTTCAACTATGGTTTTGGTTACCATGTCAGCAGCAACCAGTATCTACAACGGATCTGAAAATATAAAAAATATTATGTATCCTCATGATTTTGATGTTAAGGGAAATAATATTGAAGTTGAGGATTTAGACAAACTTTTGACTCAATATGCCAGCGAAAAGAACTTAACGATTAGCAACAAAGATGTTCTTAGATATGCCAGCTTTGGTCTTTCCAGTCAAGATGGAACTAAATTAACTACCTTTGAAAAAGGGCAAAACAGTGAATTGCCTAAGACGGTTTTTCTAGTTTTTGATCAAAAAGACTACGAAAAAATGACTGGACAAAAGCTAAATCTTATCGGTAATGAGGTCGCTCTTTGGGCTAAAAATGACCAACTAAAAGGTCAGAAATCATTTAGTCTTAACAGTCAGGAGTATAGTATCAAGCAAGAAATCCAGCAAGATTTTTTAGCTAACCATGTTTCCAATCTCTATATCCTTTTAGTTTCAGATTTTAACTACCTAGTTGTACCAGATCTTCAAAGCTTTTTGGATCAGTACCAAGATTCTGCTGTCTACACTCAGTTCTACGGTGGTATGGATGTCACCGCAAGTCTAGAGGAACAGTTAAAACTAGCTGATGATTTTGATGAGTATGTAAATAATTTTAGCCATAATCTCAAGAGTGAAGATGCTATGGTTTACGGGGGTAATGGTTCAAGTGATGCAATTGCCCAAATGAATGCTCTCTATGGAGGGGTTCTCTTTATCGGTATTTTCCTCTCTATCATCTTTATGATAGGTACTGTACTTGTTATCTACTATAAACAAATCTCAGAAGGTTATGAAGACCGTGAACGCTTTGTCATCCTGCAGAAGGTTGGTTTGGATCAAAAACAAATCAAGCAAACCATTAACAAGCAGGTCTTGACTGTCTTCTTCCTCCCTGTAATCTTTGCCTTCCTACACCTTGCTTTTGCCTATCACATGTTGAGTTTGATTCTCAAGGTTATTGGTGGTGTGGATACAGCTATGATGTTAAGTGTAACACTTTCCATTTGTGGTATCTTTGCTTTAGTCTATGTCCTAATCTTTATGATTACTTCAAGAAGTTATCGCAAGATTGTTCAAATATAATAAGAAGTGTTTGTCAAGGAATCATAGTATTAACCCCAACGAATATTTTGGGAACGTTAAAGTTCACGATAAAAAAGATTATTGATAGACATTTCAAGAAAAAATCTTGGAACGATGTTCGATTAAATGCATATTGGGATTATTATAGATTTTAAAAATAATTTATGAAAACAAGAGACCCAATTATAAGATGGAGTCTTTTGTAATATGGTAAGTGCCTATGAAATTAAAATTATGTATCATTGGATTTTTCTTTTGTTTGATTGCTGCAATTGGTCTGGTCACTATTAGCGATACCGAAACGCCCATACCTTTACCAATTGATGGTGCCTTTTCTATTCAAGGAAAAAGCAATCTTTCCAATAACGAAATTTACGAAATGATTCGTGACCTATCAAAAACGGAAAATGTTACCATTTACAAGCCGGTCGTTCAGAGTTCTGGTCAGTTGAAGTATGTAAATTTCGATGATGTAAATAATGAACAATTAAAGTCAGCACCAATAATAGGGATGTATTACACCCTTGGAAAAATAAATATAAACAGTTTGAAACCACTTACGATGACTGGACTACAAACAGTATATATGGCTTATCCTTGGTATATAGGAGGAATCTTACAATTCACTGGAACTTTAAGAATACTGTTAATGGGTTCAATTTACTTAACTTTATTAGTTGTTTTATTTGTTGTTAGGACGAGGCAGATTAAAGAAGGAGTGATACGACGGTCTTTGGGATTGCCTGTATACGACCTTAGAAGAGAGTATGTCATTTCTCTTATTTTTGAACTGATTATGATGGCTTTTTTGATGATTTTTTACAGTTCTTTTTTGGGAAATGGTTTCTTCACCTATAGTTCTAAGTTATTTTTCTCTCTGCTTTTAACGAATTTTATACTATTTCAAATCATTGATCTCATCACCTTTGTTTTATTTTGGTTGACGATTCAGATTGAAAAGCCCATTGAAATTATCAAAAACAAGGCCAAAAACAAGCTTATTTTTGTCGTATGGCTTGCCATTATTTCGATTATTATCGTTGTATCAGGAATTTTTTTACAAGAAACAAAGAGTAGTCAATCCAGTATTAACATACAGATACAGAATTTAGTACCATGGGACACAGTAAAAGACTGGAGAAGGATTGAGTTCCTTGGAATTGAAAATAACTCTGCTAAAAATGGAGAAGTAAGTGATTCTGATGGTCAGTATCTACAGATAGCTGCTTCCTTAAAAAACTTAGATTATTTATATATAGAACGATCCTCAGCATATGTTCCAGATTTTATGGAAACATCTCATGCTTTAGAAGGCTTTTCTAAGCAATTAGAAAATGACGGAATAACGAATCCAGAAATAAATAAAGAGTTGATTTATATCAATCAAACAGGTGCTAACCTACAAAATAAAGTGAATAGAACAAACTTTCATCTTTTAGATAATAAGATAGCAACCATCTATATTCCTGAGAAATGGAAAGAAAACCAGAAATCTATTGAAAATACAGTTGTAGCAGAACAATTTATTGGAACAAACTATACAAAAGAAGAGCTTGCAGTACAAATAATTCCTGATGGGGAAAAAATTTTTTATTTCAATGAGGATGCTGATGATAATCATAAAATGAAAGAGTTTTTACCGATCGCAAGTGTAGCAGATAGTAAAGATAATATTGTTGTTGTGTTAGATACGGACAAAATGATTGAAAACAACCAGTTTTCTTTAGCTAGTAATATAACACATAAGTCTCTTTTTAGTCCTGAAGCGGTAAAGAAAATAAATGAGATGACTACCCAGTTGAATGTTTCAATGAATCCAGTAGATGTTTACCAAATTGTGAAGTTGAAGATCCAATCCTTAGAGCACCAAATTCTACTGTCACAAATCTTGCAGAAGATAATTTACAGTATTGTCTTTATACTCATTTATCAATATGTCCAACTTTATATTGCCCTAAAACAGAATGAATATGTGAAAAAAATCATTTTGGGTCTGTCAAAAACATATATAGCAATTTCAAGTCTCAAGTACTTTATGATGACTATTACAATGGTTATTCTATTTACATTTCTTATGACAGGGCAAATAGAGCTGCTATATATTGGTCTTGCTTCTCTGCTGGTTTTGATGTTGTCAATAATCATGAGTTTTAGAAAATTATCTGAAAGCTATACTAAAATTTTAAAAGGAGATGAAACATGACAATTGACCTTTTGAACGTTTCAAAAAGTTTCGGCTCAAAAAAGATCTTTACAGACTTAAATTTAAGATTTGAATCTGGAAAAAGCTATGCATTGATTGGAGGTTCTGGCTCTGGTAAGAGTACTCTTCTTAATATTATAGGAAGATTAGAAAAAATTGATAGTGGGAATGTTTTAGTTGATGAACAGGATATTTGGAAGATAAAAGAAAGAACCTTCTTTAAAAATACTGTTGGATATGTATTTCAGAATTATTCTTTAATAGAGAACAAAACAGTATATGATAATTTGAAACTTATCACTAAAGACAAAAAAATAATAACTGATGTACTTGAAAAAGTAGGACTGTCGAGCGACTATTTACATCAAAAAATATATGAATTGTCTGGAGGGCAGGCTCAACGTGTAGCTATTGCCAGAATGTTAATGAAACCACGTAAAATTATCTTAGCAGATGAACCTACAGGAGCTTTAGATGGTGAGATTGGAAAAGAAATTATTCGTTTATTATTAAATGAAAGAGATGAAGACAAATATGTTATTATAGCAACTCATGATCCAGCTGTCTATAACAAAGTTGATGTGATCATTGATATGAAAGATATAGGGGATAATGTATGAAAAAGATAATTTATATTGCTTTGATCTTTGTAGCTGGGCTACTTGGTATTTTCTTCTTTGGAAAACAAATGATCATAAAAGAAAATACTAATAAACCAACACTGGAGTTAACAGTTTATACGGTTTCTTCTAGTGATACAGAAAAATGGAATAAAGTGAAAGAAGTAGAAACAGAAGAAGCTACATACTTCATAACTGTAAAAGAAGTAGCGTCTTCAGAAGAAGTATTTTCAAACATCATTGCAAATGGAGCTGCTATGGGGTTCGGAGTTCGTGAAGAAGAAGTGAAGCGATTTAATAATAATTTAGGAGACACTATAGAGGACTCTAAGCATAATAAACTCATTGAAATAGAATTTTTTACTTTTTCTGATGCTGACGAGGGATTTGTAGTAGCAAATTTTGACTATGGTAAAGAAGAGTTGAATTCTCAGAAAAAAGATATAAAAGAGTTCTATAAAAAATTATATGAATCTTTTAAAGAAAAAAGTAAGTGATTGCGATTTATTTGCCTGTTTTGATAGAAAAAAGTCAATTTTTAATTCTAATATCTTATCTTGATAATCGCGCTTTTTAGTTGATAAAACTTACAAATAGTCCTGAAGAAGACAATGACATTCATTTTACTTATTTGCATCGTGTGTATACAAAGTTAGGTCCATCGCATCATCAATTTATGTTTATCAATAATTGAGCAGTTGTTGCATCATTTGATTTTTCAGAGGACCAGTGCAGTTTTTTCTTACAGAATACCTTTCTCATGCCATGGTTTATAATTAATACTCTTCGAAAATCAAATTCAAACTGCTTTAGCGTCGCCTTGATGTACTCAAGTACAGCCTGTGGCTAATTTCCTAGTTTGCTATTTGATTTTCATTGAGTATTAGAGGCAAATAAGCCATTTAAACAGAGTTAGGATTCACCTTCACGACTATAAATCTAGCAAAATTGGCCAGTAGTTTAGACTCTAAAAGGCTACTATTCAAAAACCACACAGTATTTCTTTCGGCTTGATGCTATTCAAGCTTGAAATCACTGTGTGGTTTTATTTTTAATCTAGTTTTTGCTCAGCATCAATTTTTATCTTAAATACTAAACAACTGACCCAATAGATAGGTCACTCCCATGGTCAAAAGACCGATACAAAGGTTACGAATCATAGCTGTTTTAGTTGGGGCTTTTCCGAGTTTGGCACTGGTGTAACCTGTAATCAATAGAGAAATCGCAACGATAAAAACAGTAGAAGGGATTCGATAGTCACTTGGAAAGATGGTAATGGAAAGCATTGGTGGTAAACTACCAAGAACAAAAGCGATGAAGCTAGATGCTGCAGCATGCCAAGGATTTGTAAACTCTTCATACTCGATTCCGTATTTTTCTTCAACTAAAGCTTTAAGTGGATTTTTAAGAAAAGCTTTATTGACTAAAAGTTGAGCTGAAGTTTCACATTCACCATTTTGAAGATAAGCAGCATAGAGAGATTTCTTTGCAGCTTCGATATCCTTATCCAAAAGTAATTGTTCACGAGCTACAGCGGCTTCTTCAGTGTCTTTTTGAGTAGATACTGAAACATATTCACCTCCAGCCATAGAGAAGGCACCCGCTAAGATAGCAGCCAAACCTGAAAGAAATATTATCCAGATATTACTGGTTGCACTTGCAACCCCGATAACAACTCCAGCGATGGAAATGATCCCGTCATTGGCTCCGAGCACACCAGCACGTAAAATGTTTAAACGACCAGCGAAGTTTGAATCAATTTCATGTGTAATTTCTGACATAGTTTTCTCCTTTTTATCCATTATAAAGTATAGGAATAGCGAATACAAACTTTTTAAACTATCTGAAAAAAGTTCTACAATTTTAATAATAGCCATAGCTGTTGCTTATGCCAATATATAACAAAGTTGTATTTGTAACTGACTGTCATAGATGGTACAATTAACTTAATGAAATCTTTGGAGGTCTGATGATGACTCGTGAATTTAAATTTGAAACCCTACAATTGCATGCAGGACAAGTGGTAGATGCTACTACCAAGTCTCGTGCTGTCCCTATTTATCAAACAACATCTTTTGTATTTGAAGATACACAGGAGGGTGCAGACCTTTTTGCCCTTCAAAAAGCTGGAAATATCTATACTCGTATTACCAATCCAACAACTTCAGCCTTTGAAGAGCGTATTGCAGCGCTAGAAGGCGGAGTTGGTGCACTTGCCACAGCTTCTGGAATGGCAGCTCTTACTTATACTATCCTTGGACTTGCTCACGCAGGAGACCATATTGTTGCAGCTTCAACTATTTACGGTGGGACCTTTAACCTTTTGAAAGAAACCCTTCCCCGCTATGGAATCACCACAACTTTTGTTGATATTGACAATTTAGAAGAAGTGGAAGCAGCTATTAAAGATAATACCAAACTTGTTTTGATTGAAACTTTGGGTAATCCAGTTATCAACATTCCTGATATTGAAAAAATAGCTGAAATTGCTCATAAACATCAAATTCCTTTAGTTTCTGATAATACTTTTGCAACACCATATCTCATTAATGTCTTTTCACACGGTGTAGATATCTCAGTTCACTCGGCTACTAAGTTTATCGGAGGACACGGTACAACAATCGGTGGTGTTATCGTTGATAGTGGGAAGTTTGACTGGGCAGCTTCAGGGAAATTCCCTCAATTTGTCAATGAAGATCCAAGCTACCATAATTTGAGCTATACTCGAGATGTAGGTGCTGCAGCCTTTATCGTTGCTGCTCGCGTGCAATTGCTTCGCGATATGGGAGCTGCCCTTTCACCATTTAACTCATTCTTGCTCCTACAAGGTCTTGAAACACTATCTCTCCGTGTTGAACGCCATGTGCAAAACGCTGAGAAAATCGTTGATTTCCTTGTGAACCATCCGAAGGTTGAAAAAGTCAACTATCCAAAATTAGCTGATAGCCCTTACCATGCCTTGGCGGAGAAATATTTACCAAAAGGTGTTGGTTCAATCTTTACCTTCCATGTTAAAGGCGGAGAAGCAGAAGCTCGTAAGGTGATTGATAGCTTAGAAATCTTTTCAAACCTTGCAAACGTAGCAGATGCCAAATCATTGGTCGTTCATCCAGCAACTACAACTCATGCTCAATTGTCTGACTCTGATCTCGAAGCAGCAGGAGTAACTAAAAATCAAATCCGACTTTCAATCGGTCTTGAAAATTCTGATGATTTGATTGAAGATTTGCGTCTTGCACTTGAAAAAATCTAAAAATAACTAGTTTTTATCAAATTAAGCATCCTTCTCACGAATAATAAAGTGAGGAGGATTTTTATGTATAGTATTTCATTTCAAGAAGATTCGCTTTTACCAAGAGAGAGACTAGTAAAAGAAGGAGTAGAAGCGCTCAGCAACCAAGAATTACTGGCAATATTACTAAGGACAGGCACAAAACAGGCCAATGTTTTTGAAATAGCACAGAAGGTCTTAAATCAGCTGACTTGTTTAACTGACCTCAAAAGAATGAGTCTACAGGAATTGCAGACTCTATCGGGTATTGGACGTGTTAAGGCTATCGAATTACAAGCCGTTATTGAATTAGGCTACCGTATCCATAAAAGGGAAACAGTGGAAATGGAGAGTATTCTTAGCAGTCGTAAATTAGCTAAAAAGATGCAGTCTGAGCTTGGAGATAAAAAACAAGAGCACCTAGTAGCGCTCTATCTAAATACTCAAAATCAAATCATTCACCAGCAGACTATTTTTATCGGGTCTGCCACGAGAAGCATTGCTGAACCGAGAGAAATTCTCCACTACGCTTTGAAGCATATGGCAACATCTGTGATTCTGGTTCATAATCATCCATCAGGAGCAGTAGTTCCTAGCCCCAATGATGACCATGTTACGAAGCTTGTTAAAGAAGCCTGCGAATTAATGGGATTGGTCTTATTGGACCATTTAATTGTCTCACACTCCGACTATTTTAGTTATCGTGAGAAGACAGATATGATATAAAAAACCTGTATATAGTACAGGTTTTACAATTCATTGACGACATAGTCGAAAAGTGTTTTATCTTTGGGGCGATTTTCAAAGAGAAATTCAGGATGCCATTGAACCCCAAGATAAGGGAAGCCATCCGTAGATGTAACAGCTTCGATAATACCATCTTTAGGATCATGTGCTACAACCTTAAGATTAGGAGCTAAATCTTTGATGCTCTGATGGTGGAAAGAATTGATATGAGAGATTTCTCCATAGATTTCTCTTAGAATAGTATCTGGTTCGGTGACAAGTCGCTGAGTGGTGTATTCAGCGGAAGTATCTTGCCAATGATCTTCGATATCTTGATAAAGAGATCCGCCCATGGCTACGTTAAAGAGCTGAGTACCACGACAGACAGAAAAAATAGGTTTCTTTTGCTTGATTGCTTCTTTAATGAGGGCTAACTCAAAAATATCACGTTGAAGGTGGTAATCGTCGCTATCAATAGCTTTTGGCTCACCATAATATTTAGGGTCAACATTTTGCCCACCAGTTAGAATAAGCTTATCAATTAAACTAATGTAGTAACTGGCCATTTCTTCATCGCCAATCGGTAGGATAATGGGTATACCTCCAGCTTCCTTAACTCCTTCAACAAAGCCTTTGGCAGCATAACTCATCATAAGATCATCATCTGGATGTGGGGTTTCATTTCCTGTAATCCCAATAACTGGTTTTTTCATAAATCAATTCGCTTTCTAATCCTCTTTTCGCATGAAATAGAGGAGGGTTTGAAGTTCGCTAGTAAGATCGACATACTGAACAACTACGTCTTTAGGAAGATGTAGGTGAACAGGAGAAAAACTGAGGATACCTTTGATACCAGCATCAACCAAAAGTTCCGCAACTTCTTGAGATTTAACACTAGGAACAGTAAGAATAGCAGTTTTAACATCACTATCCTTAATTTTATCCTTTATTTGAGAGATTCCATAGATTGGAACACCGTCGGGTGTCTTGGTACCAACCTCAGGATGATCATCTAGGTCAAAAGCCATGATGATTTTCATCTTGTTACGCTCATGAAAGCGGTAGTGGAGGAGGGCATGTCCCATATTTCCAATACCTACCAGCATAACATTGGTAATAGAATTATCATTTAAAAGATCAGCGAAAAAGTTCATGAGCTTTTTGACATCATAGCCAAATCCACGACGTCCAAGTTCGCCAAAGTAAGAGAAGTCACGACGAACAGTTGCAGAATCAATTCCAATCGCTTCTGCAATTTGTTTGGAATTAGCTCTTTCAATTTTCTCGGCATTAAATCTTTTAAAAATACGGTAATAGAGAGAAAGTCTCTTTGCTGTTGCTTTAGGAATAGCAGACTGTTTTTCTTTCACAAAATCACAACCTTTCTATCTACTATTTTATAGAAAGCTTGTGAAAATTGCAACAATAACGAAAAAAAAACTAAGAAAAAATCTTAGTTTATCTTCGTTTCGTGGTAAGTCCTTAAAAAGCGGTAGAGGTTACCTAGAAGTCCTTGATAGATTTCAACTCCATCATGTGTTAATGAAGTAATATGAGTAGTATCAGGGAGAGTTACACAACCCGATAGAGAGAGCATAAGAGCTTCATAGTCTTCATATTCTTGCACACGCTCTACTTGATAGGAGTCCTTGTAAGTTAATCGAAACATAATGACCTTCTATCTTTCGCTTTTTGTAAATACGCCACGTTCAACCAGGCTATCCATCAAAAAGTAGAATTTCTCTTGGTGGATATGAGTTTCTTCTGATTTGAAGATATCAACTAAACGTAGACCAAATTTATCAGTGATATTGATTTTTACACCAGTTAAGTCTTTGTTGATGATAATCTTAAGTTGGAATCCTTCTCCGCTATTTGGAACTTTTTCAAGTAGACGCGTTAATTCATAGTTCCCAACTTTAGTTTCAAAAAAAGTATTATCTTTAAGCGTAAATTTTTTAACAGTTGGACTAAGTGTGTATTCGTAACGACAATTTTTAAGTTTAATCGTTTGTTCAAATGCCATTAAGTTTATCCTCCGATGATGTTTTTAAGAGTTTTAGCAAGAGTTATCATTTCTTGTTCTGTATTTAAAGGTGAAATGCTGACGCGTACAGACTCGTTTAAGCGAGGGGATTCTTCTCCGTAGAAGGCTTGAAGAACATGACTGACCTGAACAACACCAGCTGTACAAGCAGAACCTGTTGAAATAGAAATACCTTCAAGGTCTAAACGAAGTAGTAGTAGATCGTTGCGTTGTCCCGGAAATCCGATATTTAGGACATAAGGGAGTTGCTCTTTACCTTGATTGAGATAATAGGTTGAGCCAGCCATCTCAGTTAGAAAAACTTTCTTTAGTTTTTGAACTTTATTAAAGTTAGCCTCTAGATGATCTATATCGTCCTTAAGAGCTGCAACCATACCTATAATTGCGGGAAGGTTTTCTGTCCCTGCTCTTTTTTTCTGTTCTTGATCTCCACCATGTAGATAAGGATCAAAATCTGTAGAAGCAGCGTATAGGAAACCGATACCCTTTGGACCGTGAAATTTATGAGCAGAAGCACTGAGGAAATCTATTCCTAGTTCTTCAGGAAGAATCTCTAGCTTCCCGACAGCTTGAACAGCATCTACATGATAAGCTGCTGAATGGACTTTTAAAATCTGACCAATTTCAGCGATTGGTAAAAGAGTACCTGTTTCATTGTTAACATACATAGTTGAAACGAGAATAGTATCTTCACGCAGTGCATTTTTGACTTGTTCTGCAGTGATTTCTTGATTGTCGGGTTTTAAAATAGTCACTTCAAACCCAAAATTTTCCACCAGATATTCAATTGGTTCAAGCACAGCGTGATGCTCAATAGCAGTAGTAATAATGTGTTTTCCGCGATTTTGATGACGAAGACAGTAGCCGATAATAGCTGTATTATTACTTTCTGTACCACCAGATGTGAAGAAAATGTGTTGGGGCTTTGTACCTAGTAAACCTGCTAACTCTTGACGGGCTTCACGTAATAATTTTCCTGCTTGACGCCCATGACCATGAATACTAGAAGGATTGCCATAAGTCTCCTGCATGACTTGAGTCATTGCTGAGATAGCTGCAGATGACATGGGTGTCGTAGCAGCGTTATCTAAATAAATCAAAAACTCACCTAATTTCTATTTAAATTTAAATAGTGGACTAACTGGTTTTCTTTCATGAATACGAACCATGGCATCACCAATCAGTTCGCTTGCGGTAATATATTGTACATTCTTAGGTTTTTTACTTTCTGTCAATACAGAATCTGTAACCAAGACTTCCTTGATATTAGCTGCATCCAACAACTCTGCAGCACCGTTGACGAACAATCCATGGCTGGATACCGCGTAGATTTCAGTAGTACCATCGCGTTCCAAAATTTTAGCAGCTTCAGAGAAAGTACGGCCAGTATTAAGAATGTCATCGATTAAGATTGCTTTCTTACCTTCAACCTCTCCGATAATGTAACCTTGGCTACGTTCAGAATCATCTTGGGCATAGTCAATGATAGCAATCGGAGCATCAAGGTATTCAGCAAGGCTACGAGCACGTTTTACACCTGAGTTTTTAGGGCTGACAACAACCACATCTGGACCAGTTAAACCTTTATCAATGTAGTGTTTTGCAAATAGCGGAATTGTATAGAGGTTATCTACAGGAATATCAAAGAAACCTTGTACCTGAACAGCATGAAGGTCCAGTGTCAATACACGGCTAACCCCGGCTTTTACTAACATATTTGCAACAAGTTTAGCCGTAAGAGGTTCACGAGAAGAAGCAATACGGTCTTGACGTGCATAACCAAAATAAGGCATGACAACATTTATTGTATTTGCACTAGCTCGAACACAAGCATCGACTGTGATTAAAAGCTCCATTAAATGATTGCTAACGGGATAAGAAGTAGACTGAATGATGTAAACATCATATCCACGTACACTTTCTTCAATGTTAACTTGGATTTCACCATCAGAGAATTGACGAGAAGATAATTTCCCAAGTGGAACACCTGCAGCATCTGCAATTTTTTGAGCTATTTCATGATTGGATGAAAGAGAAAAAAGCTTCATATTTTTTGTATCTGACATTGATAAACCGTCCTCTATAAACTAAGTAAATCGGTGAAAAAACATTTTTAAAGGAAAGTGTTTTCTTTCACAGATTCTATTATTTTTTATCCCTTCTATTTTATCAAAAAAAGAAGATTATTTCAGTATTTTTTCATATTTTCTATAAATCGTACTAATTTTGAAGGAGCCTTCTTATATTGGATTTCATTTGCTCGTAAAAACTCTTGAAAATCAAGGTTTCCTTGGACGCCGTTTTCTACTTCCAGTTCAAGTTCATAATCAACAATATCGAAGTAGTGGCTTTGATCAAGAGCCATGAGCCCAATAGCTGTTTCTTTTTCGTAACGAACAGTAGTTAGGCAACCTAAAACTACCCAACCATTTGGTGAGAGTCCTCGATTTTTTAGTTCGTCCATAATCATGCCCTGAGGGAGTTTACATTCTTCGAGACAATCGTTAGCTTCCTCAAGAGTAAGCGCTTGGTTGTATTCCATATTTCCAACCTCTTGAGGGATTTTAATGGTCAATTCAGCGCTTGTATCGAAGGTACGAATGCGCATAGCGATTTTATGTTGGCGAAGATAAAAATCAGGTGTGTCCAGGTAGTAATTTTTTTGTGTAATTGGTGTGACTTCTAAAAATTGAGCTTGCAATCGGTTATATTCTTCTTCACTGAGAAGTGTTTTCATTTCAATTTCTAAATGTTTCATTTTTTCAACCTTTTCTTTATATTTGAAAGCGATTTATGGTATAATAAGCATTGTATTTATTGTATATGATTTTCATGAGAAAATCAAAAACTAGATGAATGAAACTGCTTAAAGAATTGGATGTAATAGTTATATGATTACAGAATGGGAAGAATTTTTAGATCCTTACATTCAAGCTGTCGGAGAGCTAAAAATAAAACTCCGAGGAATTCGAAAACAATATAGAAAACAAAACCGCCATTCTCCCATTGAGTTTGTTACAGGTCGGGTGAAACCGATTGAAAGTATCAAAGAAAAAATGGCACGCCGGGGTATTGGCTACGACACACTTGAACAAGATTTGCAAGATATTGCAGGTTTACGTGTCATGGTTCAATTCGTAGACGACGTAAACGAGGTTGTTTCTATCCTTCGTAAAAGACAGGATATGAGAGTTGTTCAAGAACGTGATTATATTACTCATCGAAAGGCATCGGGTTATCGTTCTTACCATGTGATTATTGAGTATACGGTTGATACCATTTACGGTGCAAAAACCATTCTAGTTGAGATTCAAATTCGTACCTTGGCTATGAACTTTTGGGCTACAATCGAGCATTCTCTCAATTATAAATATCAAGGAGATTTCCCAGAGGAAATCAAGGAACGACTTGAAATTACAGCCAGAATTTCACATCAGCTAGATGAAGAAATGAGTAAAATACGTGCTGATATTCAGGAAGCACAAGCGCTCTTTGATCCTTTGCACAGAAAGTTAAATGACGGGGTAGGAAACAGTGACGATACCGATGAAGAATATAGGTAAACGAATTGACCTAATTGCCAACCGTAAGCCTCAGAGTCAGAAAGTTCTATTCGAATTAAAAGAACGATTAAAAAAGAATAATTTTATCCTAAATGATAAAAATCCAGATATCGTTGTCTCTATTGGTGGAGATGGGATGTTGTTGTCTGCTTTTCATAAGTATGAAAACCAACTGGATAAGGTTCGTTTTGTTGGGGTTCATACAGGACATTTAGGTTTTTATACGGATTATCGTGATTTTGAGTTGGACCAATTGGTTACAAATTTACAGTTGGATAATGGAGCTCAAGTTTCTTATCCACTCTTAAGTGTCAAAATATTTCTCGAAAATGGTGAAGTCAAGTCTTTCCGAGCATTAAATGAAGCTAGCATTCGTCGAGCGGATCGAACTATGGTTGCTGATGTCATTATTAACCATGTTCCCTTCGAACGCTTTCGTGGTGATGGCCTAACAGTTTCAACGCCGACTGGAAGTACTGCATATAATAAATCCCTCGGTGGAGCAGTCCTTCATCCGACTATAGAAGCCTTGCAATTAGCTGAAATTGCTAGTTTGAACAACCGAATCTACCGCACACTTGGTTCATCAATTATTGTTCCTAAAAAAGACAAGATTGAATTGATACCGACTCGAAATGACTATCACACAATCTCAATCGATAATAGTATTTATTCTTTCCGAAATATTGAGAAAATAGAGTATCAGATTGATCACCACAAGATTCATTTTGTAGCCACGCCGAGCCACACCAGTTTTTGGAATCGTGTCAAAGATGCCTTTATTGGTGAGGTGGACGAATGAGGTTTCAGTTTATTGCCGACGAACATGTCAAGGTCAAAACTTTTCTGAAAAGACATGAAGTTTCTAAAGGTTTACTTGCCAAGATTAAGTTTCGAGGCGGTGATATTCGAGTGAATGGACATCCGCAGAATGCAACCTATCTTCTAGATATTGGAGATGAAGTTGTCATTGACATTCCTCCAGAGGAGGGTTTTGAGACTCTGGAAGCAATTGATTATCCTCTAGAGATTCTCTTTGAAGATGATCACTTCTTGGTTATAAACAAACCTTTTGGGGTTGCGTCAATACCTAGCGTCAATCATTCCAATACGATTGCAAACTTTATAAAGGGTTATTATGTAAATCAGAATTATGAGAATCAACAGGTTCATATCGTGACTCGGCTTGATCGAGATACCTCTGGTTTGATGCTTTTTGCTAAACATGGCTATGCACACGCCAGATTAGACAAGCAGTTGCAAAAAAAAGCAATTGAAAAGCGGTATTTCGCTTTAGTCAAGGGAAATGGGTATCTGGAACCTCAGGGAGAAATCATTGCACCAATAGCTCGAGATGAAGATTCCATCATTACAAGGCGAGTAGCAAAGGGTGGAAAATATGCTCACACTTCCTATCAAATTGTGGAATCTTATGGGGATATCCATCTAGTCGATATTCGTCTTCACACGGGTAGAACTCATCAGATTCGAGTACATTTCTCGCATATAGGGTTTCCATTGCTGGGAGATGACCTTTATGGGGGAAGCCTAGATCATGGCATAGAACGCCAAGCTCTTCATTGTCATTACTTATCGTTCTATCATCCTTTCTTAGAAGAGCAGTTAGAGCTGGAATGCCCACTGCCGGATGATTTCAACACACTTATAACACAGTTATCAAATAATAATTTATCTTAAAAGGAGTCAAAACTCATGGAAGTTTTTGAAAGTTTGAAAGCCAACCTAGTTGGTAAAAATGCACGCATCGTCTTACCTGAAGGTGAAGAACCACGTATTCTACAAGCAACCAAGCGTTTGGTAAAAGAAACAGAAGTTATCCCTGTACTATTAGGAAACCCTGAAAAGATTAAAATTTATCTTGAAATTGAAGGAATTACAGACGGCTACGAAGTTATTAATCCAGAAAATTACCCACAATTTGAAGAAATGGTAGCTTCTCTTGTTGAACGTCGTAAAGGAAAAATGACAGAAGAAGAAGCGAGAGAAGTACTTATCAATGATGTGAACTACTTTGGTGTTATGTTAGTTTATATGGGCTTAGTAGATGGTATGGTTTCAGGTGCTATTCACTCAACAGCTTCAACTGTTCGTCCAGCTCTTCAAATTATCAAGACTCGTCCAAATGTTAGCCGTACATCAGGTGCCTTCCTCATGGTCCGTGGCACTGAGCGTTACTTGTTCGGTGACTGTGCGATCAACATCAACCCCGATGCTGATGCTCTAGCTGAAATTGCTATTAACTCAGCTATCACAGCTAAAATGTTCGGTATTGAACCTAAGATTGCTATGCTTAGCTACTCAACTAAAGGTTCAGGTTTTGGTGAAAGTGTTGATAAGGTTGTTGAAGCAACTAAAATCGCACACGAATTGCGTCCAGACCTTGAAATTGATGGTGAATTACAATTCGATGCTGCCTTCGTTCCGGAAACTGCAGCTCTTAAAGCTCCAGGAAGTAATGTAGCTGGACAAGCTAATGTCTTCATCTTCCCTGGTATTGAAGCAGGTAACATTGGTTACAAGATGGCAGAACGTCTTGGTGGATTTGCTGCAGTTGGACCTGTTTTGCAAGGCCTTAACAAACCAGTAAATGACCTTTCACGTGGATGTAACTCTGATGATGTCTACAAACTAACTCTAATTACTGCAGCGCAAGCTGTTCATCAATAAAAATTTTTCCCTCTTTTCCTCTTGGCAAAGGGGGATTTCCCTTTTTTGAAGATACAATTCACCTGCAAAAATAGCCAAAATATGGTAAAATAGTCAGTAATCATCTATATTTTATGAAATAAGTTTGTATGAAGAAAAGGAAATAAAATGGCGACTATTCAATGGTTTCCTGGTCATATGTCAAAAGCAAGACGTCAAGTCCAGGAAAATTTAAAATTTGTTGATTTTGTGACAGTTTTAGTGGATGCACGCTTGCCCTTGTCTAGCCAAAATCCAATGCTGACTAAAATCATCGGGGACAAACCAAGACTATTGATTCTGAACAAGGCAGACCTTGCAGACCCAGCATTAACAAAAGAGTGGCGTCAGCACTTTGAATCGCAAGGAATTCAAACGCTTCCTATCAACTCTAAAGAGCAAATTACGGTAAAAGTCGTGACCGATGCTGCAAAGAAACTCATGGCTGATAAGATTGCTCGTCAAAAAGAACGTGGTATTCAAATTGAGACCTTACGTACAATGATTATTGGGATTCCAAACGCAGGAAAGTCAACTCTGATGAACCGTTTGGCTGGTAAGAAAATTGCCGTAGTTGGAAACAAGCCTGGTGTGACAAAAGGCCAGCAATGGCTTAAAACCAATAAGGATTTAGAAATTTTGGATACTCCAGGAATTCTCTGGCCAAAATTTGAAGATGAAACCGTCGCCCTTAAACTTGCACTTACGGGAGCCATCAAGGATCAGTTACTTCCAATGGATGAGGTAACGATTTTCGGTCTCAATTACTTTAAAACACATTACCCCGAGAAGCTTCAAGAACGTTTTAAACAAATGAATCTGAACGATGAAGCTCCAGAAATCATTATGAATATGACTCGCATCCTAGGTTTTCGTGATGATTACGACCGTTTTTACAACCTTTTTGTCAAAGAAGTTCGTGATGGAAAACTTGGTAACTATACCTTAGATACATTGGATGATCTCAATGACAACGATTAAAGAAATCAAAGAAGAATTAGCAAAAATAAGAGAACTTGAAAGTCCCTTATTTAAGGAATTTGAAAAAGATTCTCGTTCAGGTGTCCAAAAGGAAATTGAAAAGCGTAAAAAGGCCATCCAAGCAGAAATGGATGAAAATCTCCGCTTAGAAGGCATGCTTCGCTATGAAAAAGATCTATATAGTAAAGGGACATCCCTAATTGCTGGTGTAGATGAGGTTGGACGTGGTCCTTTGGCCGGACCTGTTGTTGCTGCGGCAGTCATTCTTCCCAAAAATTGTAAAATAAAAGGTTTAAATGACAGCAAAAAAATTCCTAAGAAAAAACACGAGGAGATTTTTCAGGCTGTCAAAGAGAATGCCCTAACAATCGGTATTGGGATTATGGACAATCATGTCATTGACCAAGTCAATATCTATGAAGCGACAAAACTAGCTATGAAGGAAGCTGTTTCGCAACTTGAACCTCAGCCAGAACATCTTTTGATTGATGCTATGAAGTTGGATTTGCCGATTTCTCAGACATCCATCATTAAAGGAGATGCTAACTCGCTGTCTATTGCAGCGGCATCTATCGTTGCTAAGGTTACGAGAGATAAGATCATGGCAAACTATGACCAAGAATTCCCAGGTTATGATTTTGGTCAAAACTCTGGCTATGGAACCGCTAAACATCTAGAAGGTATAGATAAGCAGGGTATTACACCCATTCATCGCACTAGTTTTGAACCCGTTAAAACACTTGTTGCGTCAAGTAAAGAAAAGAATTGAGAGGAAGCAACTATGGAGGAGCACTCGGAAACACTTAGTTCCAAGAAAGAATTTGCCTTCGCGTCCAGTACGATCTTAGCTCAAGTAGGGCGAGGTATTATTGTCGGATTAGTCGTAGGAATTATTGTGGGATCATTTCGATTTTTGATCGAAAAAGGCTTTCATATCGTTCAAGGATTTTATCAAGACCAAGAGAATCTGATATGGAATCTATTGATTGTTTTATTGTTTTATATCCTCATTTGCTTACTTAGTGCCAAATTAACACGTTCAGAAAAAGATATCAAAGGTTCTGGTATTCCTCAAGTTGAAGCGGAGTTAAAAGGTCTCATGTCTCTCAACTGGTGGAGTGTCCTCTGGAAGAAATACATTCTAGGTATCTTGGCCATTGCGAGTGGGCTTATGCTCGGTCGTGAAGGTCCCAGTATTCAGCTAGGTGCCGCTGGAGGAAAAGGAATTGCTAAATGGCTCAATTCTAGCCCTGTTGAGGAGCGTTCTTTGATTGCTAGCGGAGCTGCTGCTGGACTTGCTGCAGCCTTTAACGCACCGATTGCGGGGTTATTATTTGTAGTAGAAGAAGTTTATCACCATTTTTCACGATTCTTCTGGGTTTCTACCTTAGCTGCTAGTCTAGTAGCAAACTTTGTTTCTCTTCTTATCTTTGGCTTAACTCCTGTGCTTGATATGCCTGATAATATCCCTCTTATGAGTTTGAGTCAGTATTGGATTTATCTGCTTATGGGGATTTTTCTTGGTTTTTCAGGTTTTCTTTATGAAAAAGCCGTTCTGAATGTCGGGAGAGTTTACGATTGGATCGGTCAAAAAATTCATCTAGATAAGGCTTATCATCCAATTTTTGCATTTATCCTGATTATTCCTGTGGGAATATTCCTACCTCAAATACTTGGTGGGGGCAATCAGGTTGTCTTATCCTTAACAGAACAAGATTATAGTTTCCAAATTCTCTTAGTTTACTTCATCATTCGTTTTATCTGGAGTATGATTAGTTACGGAAGTGGACTACCAGGTGGTATTTTCTTACCAATTTTAGCTTTAGGGTCTTTACTTGGTGCTCTGGTCGGTGTTATTTGTGTCAATCTTGGACTCGCCACCCAGCAGCAATTTCCTATCTTTGTGATTCTTGGAATGAGTGGGTATTTTGGTGCTATCTCAAAAGCACCTTTGACAGCTATGATTCTTGTGACTGAGATGGTCGGAGATATCCGTAATCTCATGCCTCTAGGGATGGTAACTCTTGTTGCTTACATCGTTATGGATTTGCTTAAAGGAGCGCCTGTATATGAAGCCATGCTGGAGAAAATGTTACCTGAAACCGCAAGTGACGATGGAGAAGTTACTCTTATTGAAATTCCTGTTTCTGATAAAATAGCAGGCAAGCAAGTACATGAACTTAATTTACCACATAACGTTCTGATCACAACCCAAGTTCATAACGGAAAACGTAAGACGGTTAACGGTTCAACAAGAATGTATTTAGGAGATATGATCCATCTTGTTATTCCAAAAAGCGAGATTGGGAAAGTGAAAGATTTGTTACTATAAAAACATAAAAAAAGTTATGTATTTTTAAGAACAAAAAGATAATAGAATATATTTGTTGCATAATATAATTTATGTAACAAATATATTTTTTAGGATATTTTTAAATAATTAAAGGAAGATGCTATGAGTAGAAATAAAGCTCTTGCAGTTTATTTATTTGGGACTTTTAGTCAATTATTATTAGTTTGTTTAGTTGTATTTTTCTGCAATTATTATGGCGTTCATTCTGTTCTAGTAAATGTTTTCGGAGTAATGATTGGTGGAATCTCTACAGCCTTATGGGGTAGCATTGTTGCCATTTGCTATTATGAGATTGACTTAAAGAAAATAATAAAAGATTTTTTTAACATTCAGACCAGTTACAAACATTATTTATTAGCATTTTTTCTTATTATTCTTGATTTCTCTTTTCTATTTTTTTGGGGGAAAATCGTACAATTTATCTGGTATCTTCCTTTTCTGATGTTTTTCAAGTTTATTGTATTTGGCGGTTTGGAGGAAATTGGTTGGAGATATGTATTTCAGCCACTTTTACAAGAAAAGTTCCACTATTTTCAAGCGACAATTTTAACATTTATCATATGGTCAATTTGGCATTTATTGTTCTTTTATATAGATGGTTCTCTAGCCATCCTTCAAATAGTACCTTTTTTATTTGGGTTGCTGACAAATTCGTTTATTCTTTCAGCTCTTTATTTAAAAACAAAAAATCTCTGGATTTGTGTGATGACGCATTCAATGATTAATGTATTTTCTCAAATGACTATGAGTGACGACCATTACGGAATGTATCTAATCAGAATTATTGTTATTGTTGCATCGTGTTATCTAGTAATGTCTAGCAAAGTTAAGTATAAAACTTATTAAATAGTATTTAGAATAATTTTGAACATTTAATAGAGAGTTAAAAATCCAAATCACTTTGTTGATTTGGATTTTATTGATTTTAGAGAAAATTATAAGTTTATGTAAAAGTTATTTAAACATTGATAGAAAAACTAAAAGTTAATGTACATTTGAACAATTTCTAGTTTTCACTTAAATAAAGTACATAATTAAGAATAATTAGCTCTAGAAAAATTTTTTAAAACTAAAAGTTTATGTACAATTGACTTAACAAGTGCTAAACCATTGATACAACTGAATTTGAAGCATAAAGTACATTCTTTAAAGAGTGTACTTTATTTTGTACATTATTCTGGGGTGATATTTTGTATGTTTTCTAGTTCATAACATCATCTGATTTAAGGAATTGATTTGTACATTTTTACTCTAATAGGTGCAGAAGAAGTAGTGGTTCAATTGTACATTTTTTGCTACTCATTTAAGGTCTTATTGATAGTAAGATATAGATTTTTTACTCGTGGTGCTAGTTAATCTCAAAGTATCTCAGATTATAAGTCAGTACAATTTGCTCCATTCTCAACTACAATCCTGTTAAGCCTCTAGTTAGTGTTTGTTCGACATCAAAAAAAGCACAAAGTTCTGAAAATCGAGTTTCAATAGTCCGTCTCATAGCCATTAGTTTCCAATGATTATGTTGTTTAGCTCTTGCCATATTTTTGACATAAAGGCATCCAAAGATGGTAACCTTTCTGTTTCAACTGTTCTCTGAGTTCATAGCTAAGATAAGCTAAATCAGCTAAAACATAGGGTTGAGAACAATTTTCTAGTAAGTCATCAACTGCCTTGACCGTCGATTAAACCGACTTCTTTCAAGGAGACACCCACAAGGATTCTTGTTTAGAAGCACCGAATCAATCAAGAAGGATCACCCAGAGGTTCCAGCATTTGAAGAATATGACGAGCTACTTGAAGCAATCAAAAAATCCCTATAAAGGGATTTTTTTATACCTATAATACCTTGTGCAAAATAGTCGTATATATCAAAATCAGAGTCACGTTACCTACTATTAGGCCGAAAGTCGCAAGTATTGTCTTTGATGTACCCGGCCTAAAATCTGCACTAATCAAATAAGGCCAAAAACATGCCATTGGAAAAATGGCTATTAGTATACATACATAGATGGGAAAGCTTGTCCAAAGAAAGCGTGTTGTCTCTAACCAGCGTCCCCATGAAGGTATCATTATTTTGCTTATAGTGAAAAGTATGCATATAAGATGGACAACAAGAAGATAAATGGCATACTTTGTCTTGTTTAGCGTTTTTTTCTTTTTCATTTTATCTAAGTATCCTTGCTAATTTTCCAATCGCTCAGCTGCAATCTTGGAACTAAAATTAAAATTAACTATATCATTATTCGAATCAAGGTCTAAATTCATAAAATAATGATTCCAAAAGAATTCATTGTTACCTGCTCCCCACTGCACGCCATAATGACCCAAATATTCATCTCTTGGCTCGTTTGGAGTCAGCCATATTTTTTTTCCCAAATACTTTCGTGAACTCGTTTTCGTCAAGCTTCTTTAGCAAATCTATACCATCTATATTATATGAAATTCCATGTTTTTTGGCAACAGCTGTGCACTCAGAATCGAAGCAAACCTGCGTAACTACACAGTCCTTCAGCTCCGTACTCTTCCTCTTATCTCCGTAAACACCTATACATCCGAGAACTACATTCTTCTTTACAAGAAGATAGGTGGATCGCGTAACTGCTGAGTCATAGGACTTAAAGCCGTTTGGTACGCTAACCCCAGCTCCTTGGTATTTATAATAGCTTCCCGATGTCAAAAGCTCATTATAATTAGGATAATCATGTCTACCATTTGACACATAGATTTCAAACCCCTGGTCTATCAAATCCGAAATCTTAGTCTCTGTAAGATGAATTTCAGTTCTGTCAATTTTAAGTGGAGGTGCGTTATCAGGTAGACCTATAATTATATATACAAACATCAAAAACACGAATATCATAAGAACTGCAACGATACCTATCCAAGATTTCCCGGTTCTCTTTCGTGCATTGAAAAGCGCCATTATAGAAGGCGTGATTATAGCAGCACCAATTGGCGCCGCCCCATGACGGAACATGCCCATGACCTTAAAGGCAATTACAGCGCTAATTAGTATTAAAACTATGTGCACTGCATACTCTCCTACGCTTAGCTTACTCGTCCTAGTCTGATTATTTGCTGGGGCATCGTACACTGGAACACCGTTCTCAAAGGTGTTCTTCATTCTAAAACGCAGCCAAAACAATATTCCAATAAACACAACTGCCAAGAACACTAGCAACCCAATAAAAACTAATCTTTCCATCTGTAACCTTTTCTCTGACCTAATTATCGTTCATCAAAATTCATATCTAGTCTACCACATTTTGAAATTGTTTTACAATATTTACATACTTGTGCACGAATCAAAAAGTTTTAAAAGGATTTAACGACTTAGCAACGACACAACAAACTCTAATGCATGAGTGGGATTATTTAAATAACCTCCTAATAGCAAATCCAACTGAAATAACTGAATTAAGTAATACTAATGTATGGTGGATATGTAAAGAAAACTCAAATCATCGATACAAACTTAAAATTAATGAAAAAATTAAGTATAAAAAGCGCTCATTAATAAGTTGCCCAATTTGCAAAGGTTTAAGAAGAAAACAGGAGCATTTTGTTAGATTAAAGATATACTAGAGAATACTAAAATAAAACAAAGTAAAAACACTCTAAAGTTCATTAAATTGATTATAGAGTGTTTTTTGTTGTCAAAATGTACATTTTAAAAATTTTTAGTTTTCACTTAAATAAAGTACATTTTCGTCTGAATTGAGAGTAGTCAAAATTTTCAGTGTTCACTTAAATAAAGTACATAATTAAGAATAATTAGCTCTAAAAAAATTTTTGGTTATACTAGCAAAGATTTAGATATTGCATATATCCCCTATAACATCTTTCCGAAAAACTATAATTTTCTTGAAAAATATATCTAGCTATGCTATACTACTAGTATAGAAAGATTTGGAGAAAAAGATGAAACGTGAAATATTATTAGAACGGATTGATAAACTTAAACAAGTCATGCCCTGGTATGTTCTGGAATACTATCAATCAAAACTAGCTGTTCCATACAGTTTTACGACCTTGTACGAATACTTAAAGGAATACGATCGATTTTTTACCTGGGTCTTGGAATCTGGTATATCGGATGCTGATACTATGGCAAATATTCCTTTGGATGTTCTTGAGAACATGACCAAGAAAGACATGGAATCTTTTATTCTTTACTTACGTGAACGTCCTTTACTCAATGCTAATACGACAAAGAATGGTGTCTCCCAAACAACTATTAACCGAACTTTATCAGCACTTTCTAGCCTTTATAAGTATTTGACTGAGGAGGTTGAAAACGAGCAAGGGGAACCTTATTTCTACCGCAATGTTATGAAGAAAGTTGCTACCAAGAAAAAGAAAGAAACTTTGGCTGCTCGAGCCGAAAATATCAAGCAAAAGCTCTTTTTAGGCGATGAAACAGAGGGTTTTTTGAATTATATCGATGAGGAATACCCCAAAACTCTCTCAAATCGTGCCCTATCCTCTTTTAATAAGAATAAAGAGCGAGATTTGGCAATTATTGCACTCCTTCTTGCCTCTGGTGTACGTCTCTCTGAGGCAGTAAATCTGGATCTTCGAGACCTTAATCTCAAGATGATGGTGATTGATGTAACTCGAAAAGGTGGAAAACGAGACTCGGTCAATGTTGCTGCCTTTGCTAAACCTTATTTAGAGCAATATCTCGCTATTCGAGACAAACGTTATAAGACAGAAAAGACTGATACAGCTCTCTTTCTAACTTTATATAGAGGTGTTCCAAACCGTATTGACGCTTCTAGTGTCGAAAAGATGGTAGCCAAGTATTCAGAAGACTTCAAAGTACGCGTAACACCCCATAAACTGCGTCATACACTAGCAACTCGTCTCTATGATGCGACCAAATCACAGGTTCTGGTCAGTCACCAGCTAGGACATGCTAGCACACAAGTTACCGACTTGTATACCCATATCGTTAATGATGAGCAGAAAAATGCCTTGGATAGTTTATAATAATACATAATATAATTTATGTAATGTTTAAAATAGAGCGATAGATTTTTGATTATCTAACGCTCTTTTATTATTCTATAAAAATTCAATCCAATAATTTCTGTGTGGCTCAATTATGACTGGCTTTCCCCAAAATGACTTTAGATAAGCCAGATTCGCAGGGCTAACAGGTCTTTTCTCTTCGTTGTACTTCTCAGCACTTTCTTTCGTTAAAAAACATTTAACAGCTTCATATCGCGTACCATCACTAGCTGTACGATCAATACCCATATAAGCAATTTCATCACCTTTTTGAGGACTGTCAGTAAGAAGTTTTCCAATAAAGTAGACCGTTTTATCTTTCATTAATTCATAAGCTTTACAACTTTCAAGTCGGTTATTCGCTGCTGCGTACATAATACAAAAACTATCCACGATGTCTTTCATTGGCATTAACGCTTCTTTGCTCACGATGATTTCCTCAGGAGTAAGACCCCCAATAATCAAGTCTTTAAAATGAGCTTGCTGAATAACATTGTCTAAGGCCATTCCCAGAGGGATTTGTACAGCTTGAAAACCTAAAGGTTCTAACTCTTGTCTTTTCTTATCGAAGTGTTCTTGTGTGATACTAATATGCAAATCGTAAGGATTTGTAGATTCTTGGTTTTTAAAAAAAGCTACCACAGTACGATCTAACTGTTCAAATAGTCCGAGATTTTCAATTGGAATCTTTATCATTGATGTTAGGCCTCTTTTATTTTAAATTTCCACTACATTATACTCTCATAATGATTGATTATCAAGTTTTAAAAAAAGAAATCCATAGCATATGGATCTCTTTTGATTTTATTCTACAACTGCTTCAGCAATTTCTTCTGCAGTGATTCCTGCGAAGTAACGACCTAGGTTAATGGTTTGAAGGGCTTTGAGGACATCCTCACGTTCGTATTTGACACCACGAAGAACATCTTCTACTGCTGCAACGTCTTCGATACCGAAGAAGTCACCATAAATCTTGATGTCTTGGATTTTTGATTCAATGACGTTAGCGAAGATTTCAACCTTACCGCTTGGGAATTTAGTTCCACGACGGACATTGTATTCAGGTGATTTCCCATAATTCCAGTCCCAAGTTCCAAACTTAGTTTCTTTGATTCGATTGATTTCAGCCAATTCTTCATCTGAGAACACATACTCTGTCATTTCAGGGTATTCTTTTTTCATGTATTCCAAAAGCAAGTCACGGAACTCTTCAACAGTGATCTTTTCTGGTAACTCATCGATAATATTAGTTACTCGAGCACGGACTGATTTAACACCTTTTGATTCAAACTTATCTTTAGACACTTTAAGTGCATTAGCTAGGACTGACAAATCCACGTCAAAGAGAAGACAACCATGGTGCATGATACGGCCATTGATATAGGCTTGTGCATTTCCACAGAATTTCTTACCGTCGATTTCTAAATCGTTACGGCCTGTAAATTCAGCTTTAACACCAAGTTCAGCTAAAGTATTGATAACTGGAGTAGAGAAGCTCTTGAAGTCAAAGGCCTTGTTTTCATCTTCTTTTGAAATGATTGTATAGTTAAGGTTGTTCAAATCATGGTAAACAGCTCCACCACCACTGATTCGACGGACTACTTCAATTCCATTTTCACGAACATAGTCACGGTTAATTTCTTCAATCGTATTTTGGTGACGTCCTACAATAATAGATGGTTTGTTAATCCAAAGAAGGAAGATTTGATCCTCGTCCAAAAGATGTTTAAAAGCATATTCCTCTAAAGCAATATTAAAGGCAGTGTCATTTGAATGATTGATAATGTATTTCATAAGATACCTTCTAATACGATAGAGACTGGAAAATAATTCCAGTCTAGTCTATCTATTTTTATTTTTTCTTAGGTGAATGGATGGCCATTCCAAGAACATCCGCAAACGCTTCGTACATAACTTCAGAGTATGTTGGGTGTCCGTGGATTGTCTTAAGCATTTCTTCAACAGTGATTTCCATTTCGATGATGCTTGACGCTTCGTTGATCAATTCTGCTGCTGCAGGACCAATGATGTGAACTCCAAGGATTTCGCCATATTTCTTATCGGCAATAACCTTAACGAATCCTTGAGCTGCATCTGATGCAATGGCACGTCCGTTTGCAGCAAAGTTGAATTTACCGATTTGGACATCGTATTTCTCACGAGCTTGTTCTTCTGTTAAACCAACTGCTGCTACTTCTGGAAGTGTGTAGATAGCTGCAGGAGTCAAGTTCAATTTAGCAACAACGTGGTTTCCTTTAAGAGCATTTTCAGCTGCTACTTCACCCATACGGAAGGCAGCGTGAGCCAACATCTTAGTACCGTTGATATCACCTGGCGCATAGATACCTGGAACAGAAGTTTCCATGTATTCATTAACCTTAATACGACCACGGTCTAATTCAAACTCAACATCTCCGATACCTTCAAGATCTGGAACACGACCGATTGAAAGAAGGGCTTTATTCGCGATAATATCATCTTTTCCTTCAACCTTGATACGGAGTTTGCCATCTTCTTCAATGATTTCTTGGAGTTTAGTACCTGTCAAGATAGTCATACCTTTACGTTCTAGGATTAGACGTAGGTTCTTAGATACTTCAGCATCCATAGCTGGTACAATGCGGTCCATCATTTCGATAACAGTAACTTTTGAACCAAATGTCATAAAGGCTTGACCAAGTTCGATACCAACGACACCACCACCAATAATCACAAGGCTTTCTGGAACTTCATTCATTTCAAGAATATCGTCACTAGTCATCACAAGTGGTGATTCCATACCTGGAACATTAATCTTGCTGACTTTAGAACCACCAGCAAGGATGATTTTCTTGGTTTCAAGCAATTCAGAACCATTTACCAAGACATTCTTATCTTTAGTAATAGTACCGATACCTTTATGAACATCAACTCCATAGCTACGAAGAAGTCCTGCAACACCACCAACAAGGGTATTGACAACTTTAGATTTTGTTTCTAAAAGTTTCTCCATATCAACTGTAAAATTAGGATTTTCAATTACGATACCACGATTAGCTGCATGACCGATATTTTCAATAATTTCGGCGTTGTGAAGGTAAGTCTTAGTTGGGATACATCCACGGTTCAAACAAGTTCCACCAAGTTCAGATTTCTCAACAAGAGCAACCTTACCACCTAACTGAGCTGCTTTAATAGCAGATACATAGCCAGCAGGTCCACCACCGATTACAACAACATCATAAGCATCATTGCTCTTACCATCGTCGTTTGAGGCACTTGCTGCAGGTGCTGGGCTAGCTTCTGGTGCAGCTGCTCCAGCTGTTGGGATATTTTCCCCTTCTTCACCAAGATAACCGATAACTTCAGTAACAGGGACAGTTTCTCCATCACCTTTAAGGATAGCGATCAAGTAACCGTCTTCTTCTGCTTCCAATTCCATGCTGACTTTGTCAGTCATGATTTCCAAAAGGATTTCTCCTTCTTTTACAAATTCTCCGACTTTCTTATTCCATTGGACGATTTGTCCTTCTGTCATATCCACGCCGGCTTTTGGCATAATTACTTCTAAGGCCATATCTTACTTCCTCTATCTATATTTCTAAAACAAATATTTTAAACCAACATTGAGATTGGGTTTTCAATCAAAGCTTTTAAGTCTTTCATAAACTTAGCACCAGCCATGCCATCTACGACACGGTGGTCAATTGTCAATCCAAGACTCATAATTGGACGAATTACGATTTCACCATTTACTACAACTGGTTTCTCAACTGTTGAGCTAACCCCAAGAATTGCTGAGTTTGGTTGGTTAATGATAGGACCAAATGATTGAACCCCAAACATTCCCAAGTTACTGATGGTGAAAGTTGAATTTTGCAATTCGCTAGGAGCTAGTTTACCATCTAAAGTACGTCCAATGACATCTTTAAATGCAACAACCAATTCAGACAAGGTCATCTTTTCAGCATTGTAGACAACTGGTGTCATAAGACCGTTATCCATACCAACTGCCATCGCAAGGTTGACATAGTTGTGAGTGATAATAGTCTTACCATCTTCTGTCAATGAAGCGTTGATGTAAGGGTGTTTCATAAGAGTCTTAACAACCGCAAGTGAAAGCAAGTCTGTAACGGTAATTTTCTTACCAGTTGCTTCCATGATTGGATCAAGGACTTTCTTACGAAGGGCAAGCATTTCAGACATATCTACATCGTAGTTAAGCGTGAAGGTTGGTGCAGTTAAATATGATTCAACCATACGTTGAGCAATAACCTTACGCATAGGAGTCATCGGAATGCGTTCGATTTCTCCATAAGGCGTTACGTTGTCTGGAACTTCTTCCACTTTCTCAATTTGAGCAGGTGATTTAATGGTGTCATTTTCGATATTTTCAGGAAGATAGGCCAAAACGTCCTTCTTCATGATTTTACCACGGTGACCAGTTCCTTGGATTTCCTGCCAAGCAATATTATGCTCTAGTGCAATTCGTTTTGCGAGTGGTGAAATGCGAACCACGTTAGTGTCTTTATATGTTTCCACGTCTTCTTTGTGGACACGACCGTTTGCGCCTGAGCCAGAAATGTCGTAGAGATTAATCCCTAAATCATCTGCTAATTTTCTAGCCGCAGGAGTCGCTCTTAGCTTATCATCAGCCATGACCTCTCCTATTCTATACTAAGATATTAAGGACGAAGAGGGCAATGAAAAAATAGGAGATTGACGATGTGTTCGATGAACACAAGGAAATCTATCTTTTTTTCACAGACCTCCGTCCGAATTCAATTATATGATGCAAAGGGCGTTTAAAAGCGACTGAAAAATAGGAAATCTACACAGACTTCGATGAAGTCAAGGAGATTTATCTTTTTTCCGAGCTTTTAGCCCGTGCTCTAATCTAAGATATCAAGTACGCAGAGAACTCTGCACCTAAAAAGTACAAAGTTTCTCGTCTTATCAATTAATTTACATAACTTATATTATGCATTATTGTTTGTTATGAGTTTTACGAATGGCATCTTTGATGCTTTCAACTGTCGGAATCATTGCATTTTCTAAATTTTGTGCGTAAGGCATTGGTACATCCTCACCTGCACAGCGACGGATTGGTGCGTCCAAGTAATCAAATGCTTCTGATTCAGAAATGATAGCTGAGATTTCACCAATATAGCCACTTGTTTTGTGGGCATCGTTGACAAGAACTACTTTTCCAGTCTTCTTAACTGAATTAATGATGATATCTTTATCAAGTGGAACCAAAGTACGTGGGTCTACTACTTCGACTGAGATGCCTTCTTCAGCCAATTCTTCAGCTGCTTGCATGACACGACGAAGCATCTTACCGTATGTTACTACTGTTACATCAGTTCCTTCGCGTTTGATTTCTCCAACACCAAGTGGGATAGTATAGTCTGGATCAACAGGTACTTCACCTTTTTGGTTAAATTCTGATTTGTATTCAAGAATAATAACAGGATTGTTGTCTCGGATTGAAGACTTAAGAAGACCCTTCATATCAGCAGGTGTACCTGGAGCTACAACCTTCAATCCTGGGATATGAGTAAACCAAGATTCCAATGATTGTGAGTGTTGAGCAGCAGAACCTACCCCATTACCAGCGGCACAGCGGATTGTCATAGGCACTTGACCTTTACCACCAAACATGTAGCGAGTTTTAGCTGCTTGGTTGACGATATTATCCATGGCAATAACTGAAAAGTCCATGAAAGTCATATCAACGATTGGGCGAAGTCCAGTCATAGCAGCACCAGCAGCAGCACCAGAAATAGCAGCTTCTGAAATAGGACAGTCACGTACACGTTCTGGCCCAAACTCCTCTAACATACCTACAGAAGTTCCGAAGTCTCCACCGAAAACTCCGACATCCTCACCCATCAAAAGCACATTTTCATCACGACGCATTTCCTCAGACATTGCAAGGATAATGGTATCGCGGAAAGACATTAATTTTGTTTCCATATTTCTATACTTCTCCTTAGTCTGCGTAAATATCTTCAAAAGCTGATTCTAGTGGAGGGAATGGACTTTCTTCTGCAAATTTAACAGATGCTTCCACCGCTTCCTTAACTTGTGCTTGAATTTCTTCAAGTTCTTCTGAACTTGCAATCTTATTCTCAACAAGGTACTTGCGAAGATTTTCGATTGGATCTTTTTCCTTCCACTCTTCTACTTCTTCACGTGTACGATATTTACCAGGGTCTGATGATGAGTGACCAAGCCAACGGTAAGTTACACTTTCGATTAAGACAGGGCCTTTGCCAGAACGAACATGGTCAACTGCTTTCTTAAATCCTTCGTATACATCAATTACATTGTTTCCATCAGGAATAAACATACCAGGAATACCGTAAGCAGCGCTACGCTCGTGAATATGCTGGACATTAGTCATTTTCTTGATGTCAGCAGAAATTCCATAACCGTTATTGATACAGTAGAAAATAACGGGAAGATTCCAAATTGAGGCCATATTAACAGCTTCGTGGAAGACACCTTCGTTGGTTGCGCCATCGCCAAAGAAGCAGACGACAATCTTACCAGTCTTTTTCATTTGCTGAGTAAGGGCAGCACCTACGGCAATTCCCATACCACCACCAACGATCCCGTTGGCACCAAGGTTACCCGCATCCAGGTCAGCGATATGCATGGAGCCACCTTTCCCCTTACAAGTACCCGTATACTTACCAAGGATCTCAGCCATCATGCCGTTCAAATCGATTCCTTTAGCAATGGCTTGTCCGTGTCCACGGTGGTTTGATGTAATCAAGTCATCTTCATTAAGAGCTAACATAGCCCCAACGTTAGCTGCCTCCTCACCAACAGAAAAGTGCGTCATTCCTGGTACTTTCCCTTTTTTTACTAATTGTGCAATCTTCAAGTCCATGCGACGGATTTCTTCCATCTTTCGGAACATTTCAAGCAGAAGATTTTTATCTAGAGTTGACATAATCTTGCCTTTCTATGTTTAATTTCTTACATTTCTATTCTAACTTATAGGTTAATGAGAGTCAAAGAATATGCTTGCTATTTTTTCACAATATAAAAAAAGAAAAGTCAATGAAATCAAGACTTTTCTTTACTTAAAAAAACTATTTCACAAACTCAATTTTCATTATTTTTTCAATGAATTATCGATTTCTTTTCATAATAACTTGCAAACGCCACTGATAAAGAAGACCACTGACAATTAAACTTACGATGAGACCTATCCAATATGAGTAAGCATCGAGATTTGTTGAATAATCTAGAAACACACCAAGAGGTATAGCAACTCCCCAGTATCCAAGGAGACCAAGGTAGAAAGGTATGACAGTATCTTTGTAACCTCGTAAAATTCCTTGTAATGGCGCTGCAAATGTGTCAGCTAACTGGAAAAACAAGCTATAGGTCATAAAACTTGCAGTTAATTGAATGAACTCTGGATCATGACCATATAGACTGGCAACATTTTCTCTAAAAACATATAGAAAGGAAAGTGTCAAAATTGCGAATGCCATAGCTGATAGTCGACCGATTTTAATATATTTTTTAGCATCTTCTAATCGTTTGGCTCCAACTTCGTAAGAAACAACAATTGCCATTGCTGTTGAAACACTCATAGGAAAGGCATACATGAGAGATGAAAAGTTCATGGCAGACTGATGACTAGCTATTATCAACGATGAAAACTTCGCCATAATCAAGCCAACGGCTGAAAAAATAGCAACCTCTGCAAATACGGTTCCACCTATCGGTAAGCCTAATTTGATTGCTTCTTTTATTTTATTTCCGTCTAAGGGTAATCGTTTCTCTAAATGCAGTTCTTTCAATTTTTCCTGTTTAAGAAGGACTAGTATGGAACTCCCCAACAACGCCCAATAAGCTAAAGATGTACCCAGACCTGCTCCTGCACCTCCTAACTCAGGGAAGCCAAAAGCTCCGTAGATTAAGAGGTAGTTAAAACCACTATTGAGAGGTAGCAATAAAAGCATTAAATACATGGATAGCTTAGTTAATCCCAGTGCATCAAGTAATGAACGAATAACACTAAAGAGTAATAGAGGAATAATTCCAATAGCTAAAAGCCATAGATAACGAATTGCTATATCTGCCACTGCTGCTTCTAGCCCCATATTGTTTAGAATTAGTGGCGCAGCAAGAAAAACTAATGCAAATAGAACAATTGATAAACCAAGTGAAAGATAAAGAAATTGATAAAAATCAGAAGCCACTTCATTTTTCTTTCCTCGACCCAAATGATGTCCAACTATTGGAACTAAAGCCGAAACAATCCCAGTTAAAAAAGTAAAGAAAGGATTCCACAAACTAGTCGCCATTGATACGCCAGCTAAATCTATCGTATTATACTGGCCAGTCATTGTCGTATCAACAAAAGAAGCCGAATAATTTGCGAATTGATAAACCAAAATAGGGAAGAAAATCTTAAGAAATAAAATGAACTTGTCTTTAAAATGATGGGTTGGATACATACAGACTCTCTCTAAATTTTAATTTTATAGAGCAGTATTCTATTTAGTTTTTATAGACAATCTGTCCATTACAAATGGTGTATTTGACCTGCCCTTTTAAAGTTTCACCGATGAATGGTGAATTAGCTGCTTTAGAAGCAAAATGTGTGTCTACAATTCGGTCAGCTTTATCATCGAAAATCGTAATATCAGCTGGCCCATTTTCAGCCAAATAACCTGCTTCAAAGTTATACAGTTTGGCTGGGTTAACTGTCATTTTTTCTAATAATTCCATCAAGCTTAGCTCACCAGCTTCGACCAAGTAAGTTAAGCCTAGTGACAAAGAAGTTTCCAAACCTGTCATACCTGATGGCGCTTTGGTAATATCCTCAACATTTTTTTCGTCAGCATGGTGAGGCGCGTGGTCAGTAGCAATGACAGAAATGATTCCAGATTTTAAACCTTTAATAACTGCACGGCGGTCAGACTCCAAGCGAAGTGGTGGATTCATCTTAGCATTACTTCCCTTAGTCAAGAGAAGAGCTTCAGTCTTCGAAAAATGCTGTGGAGCAACTTCTGCAGTTACGTTGGCTCCCAAATTTTGAGCAAACTCCACAACCTTGACACTTTCTTCCTTAGATAAATGCTGAATATGAACATGAGCCTTGGTTGCATAGGCGATCATGACATCACGTGCAATCATTGCATACTCAGCCACTCCTGTTGCCCCACAGATATGGAAGTGTTCTTTAGCAACATTTTCATTGAAACCGAGAATTCCATTCAAACCTGGATCTTCCTCATGAAGGCATACAAAGGTTCCAAGCTTTTTAGCAGTTTCAAATGCTTCTTTAACTACTTTACTACTTTCAAGAGGAATACCATCATCAGAAAAACCAACGGCTCCAGCTTCTAAAAGCGCCTTAAAGTCAGTCAAGTCTTGGCCATTAAAGTTCTTGGTAATCGTTGCTATAGACTTAACATTAATTTTTTCCTTAGCAGCAGACTGAAGAACTTCCTGCAAAGTCTCAACATCTGAAACGGTTGGATTGGTATTAGCCATCATGACAACTGTCGTAAAACCACCAGCTGCTGCTGCCAGTGCACCTGTATGGATGTCTTCTTTATGAGTTTGACCAGGTTCGCGGAAATGAACATGAATATCCACCAAACCAGGCGCAACTACAAGACCAGTAGCATCTATTACTTGAGCGCCTTCTTCCTGGATTTCAGGAGCAATTTGAACAATTTTACCGTCTTCAACCAAAACATCACACACTTGATCCACACCAGACTTAGGATCCATTACTCGACCATTTTTAATTAGTAACATCTGCTTTCTCCTTTATTCGTAGAAATCCACTTGGGTATCCAATAACTTATCACCATCATAAACAAACTTGGCTGAAAAGAATGGTTTATCTTCTAAAAGCCACTCGACAAAGGTGTGGTCTCCTTCCCAAGTTGGTTTGCTTAAAACCTCATCATAAGGAACCCATTCTAAAGTCCCTTCATTACAATCAATCAATTCCCCCTCAAACTCAGTCACCTTAAATACATAGGTGTACCAGTCTAGGTTTGGTGTAAACTCAGGAAAGGTGATAACTCCCTTTAGTACTGGTTTTGCTTTCAGACCCGTTTCTTCTAAAATCTCACGTGCAGCACATTCTTGTGGAGTTTCCCCGCGCTCTAACTTTCCACCTACACCGATCCATTTTCCTTCATGGACATCATTAGGCTTTTTATTACGATGAAGCATGAGCAGTTCTTTCCCGTTATCAATGTAGCAAATCGTCGCTAACTGAGGCATATTCTCTCCTTATCTAAGCCAATCGATTGGCTCTTGTCCTGTTTCGTTTAAGAATGCATTGGCCTTGGAAAAAGGCTTGGAACCCCAAAATCCTCTGTAAACGGAAAGGGGACTCGGGTGGGCTGATTCAATAATCAAATGCTGAGGATTAGTAACCAAAGACTTCTTCTTACGGGCGTAGGCTCCCCAAAGTACAAAAACTACGGGTCTATCTAGGTTATTGACGACCTTAATAACAGCATCTGTAAATGGTTCCCAAATCTGACCAGCATGCCCATTTGCTTGACCTGCTGGCACTGTTAAACATGTATTAAGGAGTAAGACTCCCTGCTCAGCCCAAGAGGTCAAGTCATGGGATTTCTTAACTCCGATGTCATCAGAAAGTTCTTTCAGAATATTTTGAAGCGAAGGCGGTGCTGGAATCGAATCAGGAACTGAAAAACTTAATCCCTGAGCTTGACCAGGTCCATGATAGGGATCCTGCCCCAGAATCACTACCTTAACCTCTTCCAGAGGAGTCGTCAAAAGAGCCTGAAAAACCTTTTCCTTAGGAGGATAAACAGTTCCCTGAGCATAGGTCTGTTCCATAAAATGATTAATTTTCCCAAAATAACCTTCAGGTAATTGCTCCTTAATCAAAGCATGCCAGGATGAGTGTTGCATCTTAATCTCCTTTATAGTATCCATCTAAAAGCACGTCTTAATTCATCCGTACCATTTTTAAAAAAGCATAAACCATGTGCAAGAATGATCTTATCCGGTTTCCAGTTTAACATACGGGAAAGGGAAACCTTTGCTTCCCTTTGTCTTCCTAAAAAAGTCATCCGATAATCGATAGGAGTTTGACCATCAGGGGCTGTTACACGAGCTAAACGATAGAATTTTCTGCGGATTGGACTAGCTATTTTTTCTGGTTCAAAATTCTCTATAAGGTCTGTTACAATAAGTGTTTTAGTTGATTTATGAAAAAACACGACCTCTTCGATGACAGAACTTCCCTTAAAAATAAGCTGTTCAATCTCATCAGACCATAGGTCGGGAGCCATATCTGTTAAAGGAGCATCAAATTCTACCTTGACATTCTGACTTTTCGCTCTCTCTTCAACTCCTGGACTAGACCATGCTTGCGCATGAGGATATCTTTTTCTCCAATCTGCAATATAGGCGTAGTGAATCTTATTTGGTGAAATCAGGTAAGCGACTTTGCCCAAAGCGTCTAGTTCAGTAAATAGTCCCTTATTTGGCGCAATCGGAGAGTGAATCCAAAGTTTGCCATCATTTAACTTAACCACCGTCATACGTGTCTGAAAAGGAAGCTTGAAGATCTTCATATCCATTTGAATCAAATCACCATCTACTATCCAGATATTTTGATCAACTTCCTTTAGTGTATACAATGGTTCATAAAGAGAAAGTTCTGGCCTTGACATCGTTAACTACTCCTTCCTTAATACTGCCTCTATTATAGCAAAAAGTGGCTATCTAAACCACTTTTTACAGTTTATCTAAGATTTCTAGCAAAGCCTGATAAGAGTCGACTTCATAAGTTGGCTGGGCTTGGGTCTTGTTTTCAAGATGATGAGGATTGTACCAGATAGTATCGATGCCAGCATTATTCCCCCCCTGAATATCAGCTGATAAGGAGTCGCCAATCATAAGGGCATGATCTTTATCAAAGTTAGGGATTCGAGCTCCAATTTTCTCATAAAATGCTGCATCTGGTTTTTGGGTATGGAGTTGCTCAGAAATGAAGATTTCCTTGAAATAGGGTGCAATACCAGATTGTTCCAAACGGCCTGTCTGAATAAAGGTAATTCCATTTGTCGCAGCATAGAGTTCAAATCCCTGATGTATCAATTTTTTTAATAAATCTTCCACACCTGGGAAAATCTGTCCCTGTTTAGACAGGAAAAACTGGTAACGCTCTGCTAAGTAGGCACCATCTTTTTCAATGCCAAAATGAGCAAACAATTTTGCAAAACGTGTATTGACTAGTTCTTGTTTTGTAATCTTTTTCAGCTCCAAATCCTTCCAAAGTGTTTTGTTCATTGGCACATAATAATCCTTGTATGCTTGGATATCCTCAACTCCTTCTTCTTTTAGGAGGTGCGATAATGCTACATCCTCAGCAGCATCAAAATCAAGTAAAGTATGATCGAGGTCGAAGAGTAAAAATTTATAAATCATCAATTCATTGTCCTGTATTCAGTATTCTTTATATAATATACTTCAAAGTATAGCACAAACAGATAGAATAATAAATTCTCACACGATTGATTTTCAAATAAGTAATTTTAAAAATATAATAAAATTTAATATAAAATTTCTAGTATTCAAAAATAGATAATTCTTAGATTTTTGTAAACTGTTGAAATGATTTTTATTATCATTAGATAAAACACTAAAAAGTTTAAACGTGATAAAACAAAGAATGTAAGCGGTTTTTATATTGTTTTAATTCTTAAGAGACAGATAATTTATAAGTTTTTGTGATTTTTTTAATTTATAGCAAATTCTGCATATATATTATTGATGTACACATTATAATGTGATATAATTCACCTATAGGATAGTTTTAGTAATAGACTAGGAGGAGGGCAGCAATAAGGGTGTCTATAAAATCATCCTATATATAATAATTTACTCAGGGACTATTACTTAAAGTGCAATATTTTTTTGTATCTTAAGAATACCAATCTTACAAAAGGGAAGGAAAATAATGAAGAACAAAAAGAAATTGGGAATCTTTTCTTTTATTATTTGCTTATTGACAACTGTCTTTGTATTTAGTTTGAATAAGACATTTGCTGAAACTCCTGAGATTTCAGTAACTGGAAAATTTGTAGATGCAATTACAGATGTCAAAGTTGTAAATAATGAAGGTGGAGATCTAACTTGGGATTTAGCGCAATGGGCTACATTCCGTATCAATGCAAAATTTGATTTATCTGGAAAAAATGTCAAAGCAGGGGATACTACTGTTATGACTGTACCAGACGCTTTGGTGGTTACTTCACAATCATTCGAAATTCGTGATATCAATACAAATGAGATTATCGCGCACGCTAAAGTAAGTGCGGATAACAAGTCCATTTCTTTAACTTATACGGATTATGTTGAAAAACATAACGATACAAATGGCTCTTTCTTCTTCTATGCTCGTGTCGATTTCAAAAAACATCCTCAACAAGGAGAAATTCCAATTGAGATTACGATAAACAAAGAATCAAAACCTGCTGGGAAGATTACATTTAAAGGTATCGGTGATGGTGATCCAAAAGTTTTAACAAAGACTAGTTGGGTTAATGAAGGTGATAAAAGAGAGGTCCAATACACTATTTCAGTCAATCGTACAAAACAAAACATCAAAGGTGTAACGATTGAGGACCACTTGCAATTTACAAATGCTAGCTATGTAAAAGATAGTATTAAAGTTATCAAAGGTAAATTCTCTTTCGAAACTGGTGAATGGGTATTCTCTGACCGTGTTGATGTTACAGATCAACATAAAGTGACAGTCGCTGAAGATGGACAATCTTTCGTAGTTGACTTAGGAGATATTACTGAAGCGGACCAATATCGTATTTCTTATAACGTTCGTCTAAATTATGACCCTGTTGATGGTGAGTTATTGAAAAATGAAGCAACTCTTAAAGGTGTTGGTATTGAAAGTACGAGCGTAATTAATGGTGCTGCAGTTCAAATTGCTGGTGGTGCTGGTCTTGGTTATGTTTACTCAATCAATATCCATAAAGTAGATGAGGCGAATCAACCACTTAAGGGTGCTAAATTTAAAGTAGTTCGTCAAGCTAACAATCAAGTGATCGGTGAATACGAAACAGATGAAAATGGTAAAATTACTGTTAATGCATTATTAAAAGATAAATATATCTTGACAGAAACAGAAGCACCATCAGGTTATGTCATCAAAGTAGCAGATACAGAAGTTAATGTTGACGATTTTGGAGCTGATCATTCAGTAACTAAAACAATTGTGAATCCAAAAGAAGAAACAACGACTACAACGACCACAACTACTACTGAAGCACCTACAACTTCAACAACCACTACTGAAGCACCTACAACTTCAACAACCACTACTGAAGCGCCTACAACTTCAGTAACCACTACTGAAGCACCTACAACTTCAACAACCACTACTGAAGCGCCTACAACTTCAGTAACCACTACTGAAGCACCTACAACTTCAACAACCACTACTGAAGCGCCTACAACTTCAGTAACCACTACTGAAGCACCTACAACTTCAGTAACTACTACTGAAGCACCTACAACTTCAGTAACTACTACTGAAGCACCTACAACTTCAGTAACTACTACTGAAGCACCTACAACTTCAGTAACTACTACAACTCCATCATCTTCTTCTGAAACTACTACTGAAGAAAAACCAGGACTTCCATTTACTGGGGAGAGCAAAGGAACACTTATTGCAGTTCTTGGTTCACTTGTTCTAGTTTCATCGATTATCGTTCTTGCAAAAACTCGTAAAACTGAAAAGGATTAGGCTTATAGAATATAAGATTTAGATTCTCAAGTCTTCAATCATTATAAAACTAAAAGGATTTACTTTTAAAGTGAATCCTTTTACATTTCTTTTAAATAAAAAACTTAAACTGAATAAGTATAAAAAACGATAACTAAATCAGTTTAGTTATCGTTTTTCTATTTTAATCTTTTTCACCAAGTTTACTGTTGATGGTCATCATGATACTTGCAATCTTTTCACCCCAATACGGATCAGAAGCGTAAAGAACGTTCATTCCAGAAGATTTATTGCCAAGATGGGTTCTACCTTCATCAATATAATTCTCTCTGATCCATTTAGCTGCACCTAGGATTCCCTTATCAACATTGTCGAAACTCTTTGCAGAATCATATGGAGTAGTATCATAGGCAGCAATACCAAAGAAGTTATTCTTATCCTTAGCAATCTGACTACGCCCCCATGCACTTTCTAGAGCGCTGTGAGCCATGAGATAGAGTGCATTCACCTGATAGCGTTTCTCCGCTTCTTTGAAGACCTCTCCTTTACCTGCAAGGCGGCTGCCCTGAATATTCATAAGAGAATAAACCTTATTCAATTCTTCAGCTGTGTAATTAGTTGGTTTTCTTAAATCCCTAAATAAGAAAGGATTTTCAACTGTAAAGCTTTCAAAGTTAATACCATCAGCTGAATAATATTTTTTACCAATAGCCATTGATGAACTATGAGGGGCTACACGGATACTTGTGTATGGTGATAACTCATGATAAAGATAATTTCCATCAGATGAATAGTGAGGAATGAAGTCACTATCTGAGCTGACAGCTACTAAATCACTCTTATTCATATAGCCTGAAAGTCCAGAGATTTTTACTGGAATTCGACCGTCTTTGGCTTCATCTCCATCAATCGATACAATACTTCCTTGCGAAATATAGCTGAGTTTCTCACCAGAAGCACTATATACATTTGCTGTAATTGGTTTTACTTTATAGTATGCTGCCGTATCGGAAATCCATTTTCCATTGCTTTGGAAAGAATAGTCTTTTCTGTTAATGGTGAAATTACCAGTTACATATGCCCCATCTTCTTTGAGATAATACCAGGCGTTATAACTTTTATCAAAAATCCACTCATTCTTGGCCATATATCCATAAGATTTGAGATAGTAAGAGCCTTGCCATTGGTTCTCAGCATAAGCACCATCAGATTTTAAGTAGAACCAACTATTGTATTTTTTATCAAAGAACCATTCACTTTGAGCCATGGCCCCACTATCTTTTAGGTAGTATTTAGCTTTCCATTGACTACTCAACATGACCCCGGCATTGTCAAATAAGTACCAAGAGCTATTAATCTTTCCCCATTTATTACGAACGACTTTTCCTGAATCAGTAGCATAGTACCACTTTTCATCCATTTTTACCCAGTTCTTTTCAGCCATAGCACCGCTAGTCTGAAGAAGATAGTCATTATAAATTGTTTTGCTTAACATGATACCAGTTTCATCAAAACGATACCATGAACCGTTAATTTTTTCCCATTTGTTGCGGATAATCTTTCCTGATTCTGTGGCATAATACCACTTCTCTTCTATTTTTACCCAAGAAGTTTCAACCATAGCACCGCTTTTATTAAAGAGATAGTCATCATAAACTGCATTGCTAAGCATGATACCATCTTGGTTAAAATAATACCAATGACCAGCTATTTTTTTCCAATTCGTAACAGCCTTTTTACTTTCATAATAACGCCATTGGCCATTCTCTTTTTGCCAACCTTCTTTGTCGACCTCTTCAGTAATTTCTTCTGTTGAAGAGTTATCCTTAGTAACAGCTGTTTCTTGTTTCTGTTCAGATTGAGAAGAATCCTTTTCTGCCTTGATTTGTGTTTCGTTTTGATTCTGCTTATCCTTCTGCTCTTGACCTTGAGCTTGATTTTTCTCTTTAGCTTCCTTACTCGTTCCATTTGCTAAAGTTTTTTCTGAACTTTGAACTTTGTTTGTAGCTTGATTTTCCTCTGCTAATACAGTTGTTTTAGAAATCCCGGCCATGGAAAGAACAACTGTACTTGCTAGTAATATCTTTTTCATTTTTATCCTTTCAATTTTATAAATTCATATTCTTTATTTTTTTATCTCGTTTAAGGACGACAATCATCCATTTTATTATACAATATAATTTCAAATATAAAAGTAAGATCTTTAAGAAGAAAGAAACTTGTAATATTGTTAAAACATTTTAGAAATAAAAGTCAACAAAAAGTAGTCGAACAGGATATGAACGACTACTTTTTATCATTTATCTAAACTTCAGCTGTTCTTACATTCTTCTTCAATCGAATAGGATTTATAGATATTGATAAAAGAGCTAGAACGACAAACCCGATACCGACATACCAGTAAGGGGCATCAAGAGTAGTTGAGCGACCAGAAAGATTGACAATACCTCGGAATAGTGTACCCGCTGTAATAATCGCTACTGCTGAATTCCATAAATTTAGACTAATACGAGAGAAATGTGGAAGAACTTTGAGAAAGATTGCTAGTAGAATTCCTCCAATAAGAGGTACCGCAAATAAATAGTGCATATGGACAGATGTCTCTCCAAAACTAAATGCTTCATAAATTCTAGAAAAAGCAAAGAAGAAAATCGTAATTAGTGTATAAGAGATGACTGTTTTCTTAAAACGTTTTTTACCAAGATTAGTAACCGATGTAGACAATATCACTCACCGCCCTTTCTGAAATTTTGTTTCCTCCAGTCGTTGGTTTATTGATAACCTGACCGTTAAAGTAAAGTGTAGAGGATCCCCCGCCATCAAGATTGTAGGCAGTTTTTGGACCATAGGATTTCATGACCTCAGCAAGCTGATGAAGAGAGAGACCTTCACTTTCAGAAGTACGTCCGTCAGAAACAACAATAATGTAGTGGTTTTCGTCGATAATACCAATAGCTGTACGTGGATTCGAAGCCATAGCTTGTCCAACTTCTTGGTTTTTTCCTACTGCAATTTCACCATTTTCGACCAAGGCAGGACCAAAAGCTAAGAGATTAACAACTCCGTCTTTGACTAGTTGCTCAGCTGAAATCTGATCCTCGTAAATAATTTTGAAAGAACCATCTTTATAAATGGCTAAATCACCATTATTAGAATTTTCACGGACAGTATCACGATAGACAACTCCATTACGGATAACATAACCCGAAGAGTTGGCACCGTAATAGTCGCCGTTAACTGCTAGAATCGCATCATTATCTGCAGCAGTGACAGATGTTTTAGCTGTTACGTTTGTTCCAAATGAGTTTTGAGCAAATGCTGTTTTTAGATATTCTGATGAACTTACTGTAACATCTGCAACATACACTTGGGTATGATTAACCGTCGTTTCAGTCAAATTGATAGAGATATTCTCGTCCTTATAACTTGAGTTAGTTACTGTTGCTGTTTTAGCTGCTTGACTAGCTTGAGCTGTATTGGAACTTGTATTAGTTGTTGCTACTGTCGAAATAGTCTCAGCGAGTACAAAAGTTTTCAACATTGAGTAACTAAAGGATCCTGTCAAGAGTAAACCAAGAACCGAGGCATAAGCATATGGTTTCTTTAAAAATTTCATAATACAGTTGATGTCCTTTCCTTAAAAATCAGTTTCTTTTGCACTGTCCAAGAGACAGCGAAGAGAAGGATGCCGACGATAATTTTGGCAATCAGAAGGTTGATACCAAAGACTGTAAAGAAGAGACGAATCAGTAGCGTGTCTAAGACAAAGAGTCCGACTGCTAGACCAAAGTACCCCATCCCTGTTTTCACCAGGCTATCGTCGTTTTTAAAGACTAGTTTTTTATTTGTAGAGTAGTTAAAAATGGAGCTTGTCACACGAGCTAGTCCATTAGCTAGGAAAATTCGGAAACTTGTTGGCGCTGTTGGTAAAAACAAGATTGCAATAGCGTAAACAAGGTAGTCTACAACAAAACTACTGAGAGATGACAAGGCAAATTTAAAAATATTTTTATAAATCATTAATCCATCTCTGATTGGACGGAAGTGTGAACCCTCATTATCATTGATATAAACTGTCTCAATAGGAACTTCTAAAATTTGATATTCTTTAGTAGCTTCAAGAAGCATATTCATTTCATATTCATAACGTTGTCCTTCGATCTTTAGCATAAAAGGAATAAGATTTGTAGTAAAAGCTCGAAGTCCTGTCTGAGTATCTGCTACTTCTACCCCAGTTTGAATCTTAAAAAGTGCTTTTGTTAAGCTATTTCCGAAACGGCTACGAAGGGGTACTTTACCTGTGAAGGCCCGCACACCCAAGATTAGCTTATTAGGATTTTCAGAAGCTTTGTTGGCCGTACGGAAAATATCCCAAATCTTATGCTGTCCATCTGCGTCTGCCGTTACAACCGTTCCGTAGCTATTTTGTTGTTGGATATAAGTAAAGGCCGTTTTAAGCGCTTGGCCTTTACCTTGGTTCACTTGGTGACGGAGTACCGTAGCATATTGTTCTGCTTTATCAAAGATATTTTGATACTTTGATGAACTACCGTCGTCGATAACTAGAATACGAAAATCACTCTTTTCGTGGATTTTTTCGATGAGTTTGATAAGTTTATTATCAGGTTGATAAGCTGGAATTACTATATAGTTCATACCGGCACTCCTTTCTTAGCGATGGTATAACTATACAGAACATCGCTTAAAGATACCTTATATCAGTTTTCTTTAAGAAAAAGTTCAGAATAATTTAATGTTTTGAAAAGATTGTAAATCATTATTTGTAATAAATATACATAATTTCCTTTAAATGCTTCAAACTTCACTTAACAAATCATTCAAATAAAAAAGTCAGCCCCAAAGGGTTGACTCATGTTAAATCTTTGACTGAGACTCACTTATTATCGTGTGTCACTTTTAATAGTGAAATTCCAAAGAATCCCATTAGAATAGCTACGATTGTATAGAATAATTGAGAATTTGACTCACCTGTATTTGGTAGCTCTGTTTGGTCCGCTACAGATTTTGACTCTGCTTCTGTTTCCTTTTCGGAACTAGAAGTCTGTGCCTGTCCAGGTTCTGAACTTGAACCAGCAGTCGGTTCTACTGTGGTTGTTTTTAGCTCTACTGTCGTTGTTGTTGTCGGATCTACTGTCGTTGTTGTTGGCTCTTCTGTCGTTGTTGTTGGTGGTTCTTCTGTCGTTGTTAGGATTTCCTTTTCATATTCATAAGTAATATGAACTGTTCCATTTTTTAACGTTCCAGTTTCCGAATCAGAAGAAGTCGAGAGTCCAACAAGACGATATGTGATTCCATCAACCATTATTTTGTCAGGACGTTCAATGCTATTATCTCCGACTTTGTATGTAACCAACTCTCCAGTTGAATCATAAATAGGAAATTCAGAAATCTTGTTGTATGTTTCTTTTAATTTTTGGTTAGTACCTTTGATAAGATAATCTATAATTACATTACCTGTATATAAAGCTGAAACATCTTGGTCAGCCATATCTTCTTTTTCAGATACGTAATAAACTACTTTCTTGTTTGCTCTTAACGTAAATTTATCAACATAATTGAAAAATGTTGATTTATCTATATTGGTATCTTCAGGGATTCTTGTCCAGTCACCGTTATTTGGAGTGATATAGGTACTTGGATTTGAAACTGACTTTATAAGGTGACCATTCTTTACATGACTATCATCAATCAATGAAGGATCTCCAAAACCACCAATGTTGCCACTAACCAAGTCAACCGCTAAACGATGGTTATCATAATCTTCTAAGTTTTGAGAGCCGGTTTCATAACTCATAACACCACCTTCTTGACTAGATTTCCAAACCATTCGGGCATCAATTGGTAGGTATTTGATTTTCTTAGCTTCATCAATTGGGATTGTAACTTCTACTTTGTAAGCTTGACTATTATCAAAATTGGTAAACAAACCATAAGATTCAACTTTACCATCTGTCATATAACCATATTCGTAGTTGCTGGTATTGACTACGTAAGGTGTTCTTCCTGCTTCCAGTTCCTCAACGGTCGGAGTATTAAAGGTTTCGCGATCATATTTTTCTGTATCATCAAAGCTAATCTCTGTCATTGGCTTATTGACATTGATAGGATTGCCCTTAGCATCTCGTGTACCAACAAGAGTGAATTGTACCGTAGCATTCTTAATCTTTGGAACTCGAATCAAAAGATCATTTACTGTTTGTGCATGGTCACTAGAATGCATTCTCTGGTAAGCAACTATATAGCTATAAGTGACACTCTTCCCATCTTTAGTTATAGTAGCATTCTGTCCCTCTACGTTAACATGGCCACCTTCAGAAATAACATTATCGTTTAGTTTTGTTTCTACGTTATTTTCTTCTGTTACAGCAATAGATGATTCGAATGATTTGTTAGAGTCATCAATTTGGTTTGATGTAGAAGACTCTAGTTTTGAGATGCTATTATCACTATAACCCGAATTTTCTTGGATAGCAATAGTTTCTGTACTTATATTCTCATCAGATTTAACAATGAATTGTGTATATGAATTCAATACAAAAATTGAAAATGATGTAAGCCCTAATTTTACTAATTTATTCATTTGAAAAAACTCCTGTTAAAAATACCAACTATAAAAACCAAATCACTTGTCTAAATAACCATAATCTATTGTAAACGAAAGTTAATTAAAATGCAAGGAATTATACAATTTATATACTTTATAAACGTTTTTTTTATAATTTTTTAAAAGTAACAGAGTCATAAATATTTTTTATTAACTAGCTTAAGCCCCTTCGCTTATAATGGAACAGTATTTCTTCTTTTACTCTATTTTTTCTCTTAATTTCTCGACAAAGAGATAGGCCGCAGGACAGGTTAAAGTGTTTTTGATAGTCAGATTATTGATTTGATAAATCTTTTTACGGTCGGTATGTGGAAATTCTCTACAAGCCTTGGGACGGACATCATAGATGGAACAGAGATTGTCACCACCGAGAAATGGACATGGCATTGACTTAAAGATCTTATCACCGTCTTCATCTACCTGTAGAAATTCATCTTCGAAGGCTGGTAATTTCATTTTAAAGTACTTGGCAATGCGTGTGATATCTGCTTCCTTAAAATCCGGTCCAAGACTCTTGCAACAGTTAGCACAGGCTGTACAATCAATTTCTTCAAACACTTCTTGGTGAATCTCCAGCGCAATCTTATCAAGGTTTTTTGGGGCTTTCTTTTTCAGATTTCCAAGAAATTTACGATGCTCTTTTTGCTTTTGTAAAGCTAATTGGTGATAGTATTCGATATCGATTTCTTTTGACATAGATTCTTTAACATCCTTTTCTGAAACTAGTATACCATAACTGAAAATAAATAAAAACTACTGCCATTAAGGCAATAGTTTTTACAAGATTAGTTAACTTCGACCACCTCAACCATATCTTTGCCAAGTAAGATTAAATATTTTTCAACGTGATCTATTTGGTAAGAACGAGACAAGGCTTCTGCATATAGAGATAATTGCCCCCTATAACGTTCAATCAGTTGACTTGCAAACTCGTAACGGTCTGTTTTATAGTCAAATAGAACAATCTTATCATCGTAAAGGAGATAACCATCTAAAATTCCACGAACAACAAAGTCTTCCTGACTCTTAGCATCTCTTTTTAACATAGAGAAGGGTTGTTCTCGATAAAGTTTATCTTGATTTGCAAGAATCTCTTGACCAAGAGCTGTATCAAAGAAGGACAAGATTTTTTCTAGATTAACTTTATCTTTAACAGCTGTAGTTGCCTGAACTTGCTCCAAGGCTTCTATCAAGGTTTCCAAAGTAGGTTTCTTAGTGAGATTGATTCGTTGCATGAGTTCATGGGTGGCACTACCAATCTCAGCTCCAGTGACTTTTTCTGTCTTGGAGAAGTCTGGAAGTTCAAACTGAATAATAGTTTCTTTTGGTTTAGATTGACCAGCTACTACTACACCTTCCATATCCATGACTGGTTCATAAAACTTCTTAATCTGGCTTGGGGTCTGAACACTCGGAAGATTAATCGCTGCACGGTGGATTTCATTATACACTTCCACTTCTTTCAGCATTTGTAAAGCTTCCTTAATGGTATCAGACTGACGGTTGCTTGCCTGAGAAAGATCTTGAAGCTGGCTTTTAGTTTCCAATTTACCGATAGCTTCTTCTGTCAGTTGTTCTTCACCCTCGAAACGAACACTAAAGTGTAAGTCCTCTTTAGAAAAAGCTTGATAGATGGCCCAAATCCAGTCCTGGAAATTTTGAGCATCTAGCCTGGTTTTACGAGTTAGGAGACCTTGCCCATTTGTCGGGTATTCTTTAGACTCCAACTTTTCTCTCGATCCCTTTCCGACTAGATAAAGTTTTTTCTCAGCACGAGTCATGGCTACATACAGTAAACGCATTAACTCAGAATAGCTTGCTAATTGGAGCTCCTCCTCATTTTGACTATAAGTCAAGCTTGGAATCGATAACTTAATCGTAGATGGAAGATATTCCTCTTTTGCATTTGTAGCTACTCTAGCCACATACTTAAGGCCAAGACCGTTTTTACGACTTAGGATAACTTCAGACATGGAATCTTGCTTGTTAAATTGCTGATCAATATTGAGAATAAAGACATATGGGAACTCAAGCCCCTTACTCTTATGAATACTCATAAGCTCCACAGCATCCTTAGGTGGAGCTACAGTGACACTGGCAAGGTCGTGCTTGACTTCCAAGACTTGATCAATCATAGTTATGAAACGTGATAAGCCTTTAAAATTACTCTTTTCAAACTGGTCAGCTCGTAGTGCTAGGGCATAGAGGTTGGCCTGTCTGGCCTGACCATTTGGTAAAGCACCAACATAATCATAGTAGAAACGTTCGCTATAGATTTTCCAAATAAGGTCATAAAGTGAATGAGTTTTTGAGAACAAACGCCAAGAATTAACAGTTTCCAAGAAAAGGTTAAGCTTTTTATGGAGTTCAGATTTTATTAAAACATTTTGGATACTAGTTTGTGCTTGAGCATTAACTAGTTTTTCATAAAAGTTTTCTTGAACCTTATCCTCAGAATTTTGAAGAGCTAAACGAGCTAATTCATCTTCATCAAAGCTAAACATAGGAGACTTCATAAGAGCTACTAAAGCAAAGTCTTGCAGAGGATTATGGATGACACGAAGAGTATCCAACATAACCTGCACTTCTAAAGATTGCAAGTAATTGTTTAGAGCGCCATCAGTTTTAGCTGGTATCCCATATTCCGACAAAGCAAGTAGAACCAGGTCATTCCGACTTCTGCTGGCAGTCAAGAGAGCAATGTCATTAAAAGGAACCCCTTTATCATTATGAAGGTGCAATATCTCCTTAATGACCATTCGCATTTCACCAGTCAGTTTGTTGGACGAAAATTCTTCCTCTTCCTTAGAATCACCGTCAACATCCTTATCATACAAGAGGACTTCTGCCTTGTTTTCTAAATCAGGGTGTAAATCAGTATTTCCGAAAACAAGTTGATGCATGCCGTCATAAGAAATCTCTCCAACTTCCTCATCCATGAGATGCTTAAAGACGTCATTAGTAGCATCAAGAACTTCTGAACTACTACGGAAATTTTCCTTGAGCAGTATTAACTGATCTTCTTTGCTATCCTGAGCAAAACTGTGGAATTTTTCATTGAAGATTTGGGGATCTGCCTGTCTAAAACGATAAATAGACTGCTTGATATCTCCCACCATAAAACGGTTATGCCCGTTAGAGAGGAGCTCCAACATTCTTTCCTGGATATGGTTGGTATCTTGGTACTCATCGACCATGACTTCGTGGAAACGTTCCTGATACTCTTGACGTACCTGAGGAAAGTTTTCCAATATCTCAATGGTATAGTGGCTAATATCAGCAAATTCAAAGGCATTCTCTTCGCGTTTACGCTTTCGATAGGCATCAACAAAATCACTCATGAAAACTTGGAAAGTCTTAGCCAAGTCCCAAGACTCTTGATGATATTTTTCCTGGAATTTCAATAAAGTAATTTTATCATTTAATGCAATTAGATTTTCAAACTTATCTTTTCTCTCTTGGTTATACGCTTCTTTCAGTTCTAGGAGTTCAGCCTTGCGACTAGCATTTGTGAGAGCACGGCCACCCTTATCCTTAGAAATATTCACAACTCGCTCTAGAACTTCTTGATATTGATTAAAAGTAGAATCGTTTGTTAAAGCTCCAATTTCATCAAGAACTTGTTGGACAGCTTCTAAGTAAGCAGCTTTCCCAAATTCCTTGGCATCATTCTCTAGATGGTAACTGAAGAAACTTTCTAAATCCCAGAGTCTTTGCTGAATGTCTTGAGCCAACTTCTCTTTAGAACTTGTAAAATCGGCCTTTTCGAATCCTTTTAAGAAAGATTCCTGTAGCCAGGCCTGAGGATTACTTGTAGATTGCAAAAAGTCATAAATCATATGGACCTGTTTACGCAAACCACGTGCATCCTTACTTTTACCCGCAAAGTTCTTGACCAGCTGACTAAACTGTTCTTGTTCCTTACCTTGGTAGTGTTTTTCAAAAACCTGCCGAAAGACTTCGTTTTTTAAGAGGAGTTGCTCACTTTCATTCTGAAGAATGCGGAAGTTTGGAGCAAGATCGAGAAGATAGCCATGTTTAGTTAGGAACTTCTGAGTAAAAGAGTCCATAGTTCCGATAGCAGCGTTTGGTAAATCAGCTAATTGTCTTCCGAGGTGTTTTTTTATCTCCAAATCTTGAGTCTCTTGGATTTGTTGGCTGATTTTCTTTTCCAAGCGCTCTTTTAACTCGGTTGCTGCCTTTACCGTAAAGGTTGAGATAAAGAGTTGGCGAATTTCTACACCACGCGCTAGTTGATCAAGAATTCGTTCAGCCATGACAAAGGTTTTTCCTGAGCCAGCTGATGCTGAGACCAGAATATTTTGACCAGAACTGTAGATAGCTTGAATTTGTTCAGCAGTTTTCTTGGGTTTCTTGTTAGACTGAGCTTCTGCTACTTGCAAGGATGCAATCTCTTCTTGGGTTAAAAATTTCATCGCTCCAACTCCTCTCTTATTTTATTAAACCATGTTTCCTTATCATTACTTTTAGCAACCTTATCTAATAATCTAGCTTGACCCAGATGGTAATTGGCTTCAAAACCTGTAATAGATTGATATTGTTGAACATATGGAGCAATACTTCTACCGTCTTCTGTGTAAGGATTGATAGCAAATCTACCAGATAAAATCTTCTCTGCTGCTTTCTTATAAATAAGGGCGTTATAGTCCAGCAATAATTGGAATTCCTCATCAGACAACTGATAGGTCTTGTTTTTATTATATAGTTCCCCAAGGTTCTTTATCTCTTTTTCGAGAAATAGCCCTTGATATTTCATACTCTTAGTCGTTTCTGCTAAAGCCTTTGAAAGAGTTTTAACAGATTGTAAGGACTGAACTGGCTCAGCCATCTCTAAATACATGGCACCAAAGAAGTCTGTATTTCCTTCTTTTTTAAGTGCAGCCAGATAGGTCGGTAACTGTGAATTAAGGCCGTTATAAAAGAGAGGGAAGTTAAACTGAGTTAGAGAAGATTTGTAGTCTACAACACCAATCGCATCACTTGTCTTTAAGCGGTCGATACGGTCAACTTTACCACGGACATAGACATTTCTGCCGTTATCTAACTGAACAAAAGCTTGTTCCTTACCACCAAAGACTGCTTCTTCCTGAATTGTTTCAATTTCGGAATTATGACGAAGTATATGCCCAGTTGCACGCGCAACGTCTAAAAGAACTTCTTTGGTTAATTGGGCTTCCAAACTTTCCTGATAAATCGCTTGAAACTCTCTTTCTTGGGTGGTTTCAGAAATTGCTTGTTCTATACGACGGTCAAAAGGTGTATCAACAGGAAGTTTCATAGCACGTTCAAAAATACGATGCAAGAAATTCCCATGGCTTCGAGCATCAGGTCGCAGTCGCAATTCTTCCTGCAAGCCTAAGATATATCGAAGGAAATAACTGTATTCGTTTCGATAAAACTCTGTCAATCCCGAAGTTGATAGATAGAAATCTTGATCTTGAGGATACAAGGCCTCCAAAGTTTCAGTAGCTAAGGTCTTACTTTTTGGACTTGTCGGTAGGACAGGATTTTCAAGACCTTGATCTTCTAATTTTCTCCCCATGACACGAGCTAGAACCTTAATAAAGGTTAAGTCCTGCTCACTTGTCTCCAACTCACCTTGCTGGTGATAAGCAACAAGACTAGACAAAAGACTGTGATAAGAACCAATATCATCCTTTGATAGGTTTTCTCGATCGATTCTCTTTTCGATCTTGGTAAAACCAAAATCCTGCAATTCTTTCAGATAAACTGACTCTTTACTCTCGTTTTCATTGAGTAGACTAGGCGCTGATAAGACTAATTGTTTCTTGGCAGAATTTACCAAAGAAAGCATGGTATAGCGATTCTTCTTAAGATTTTCATGGCTAGCAATCAATAATTGAGAGCCATCTTCAGTACCTTGGTTTAAAACTTCTCTTTCTTCATCACTCAAAAGACTAGTATTTTGGGTGATCTTAGGTAGATGATCCTGGGTTAAGCCGAGTGCATAGATGTAATCAGAAGTCAAAGGCGAAATCAAATCATAACTTTGCACCAGAACCGTATCTACCGTTGCTGGGATTGTACGATAATTTGATAAGGACATCCCTGAATGAAGAAGAGCCAAGAAATCATCTAAAGCAACCTGAGTCCCCTCAAATACGGTCACAAATTGCTCCATTACGTGGCAAAATGCCTTCCAGACCTCTTCTTGTCTTTCTTGCTCTGTCGCATCCATCGTTTCAGATAAGGATTGTAATTGCTTGGTCACAGATGCATCCTTCAAAAAGTTATTCCATTTTGTAAGGATATTTTCAGTCTTTTGCTTACAACTGGATAATAAAGCTTCTAGTGGATTTAGGACACGGACACGCAGCTCATTTAATTTTTCTAAATCAAATTTTCCATGATGATTTTTTGTAAATTCTTGTTTAAAGTTAGAAAGACCATCAATACCTAAATAGCGGATATATTGTTCAAAGCTATCGATTTCCTCTTGAGCAAGGTCGGTGTATAAGCCGGTTCGTAAGAGATTAATCAAATCTTCCTGACGGAAATAGTAACGTTTGAGTCGTCCCACGGATTCTACAAATTGAGTCAAAGGATGATGAGTCATAGACTCACTTCTCCCCAGATAGAAAGGAATCTGATATTGATTAAAAATTGTCTGCAAGGACAGTTTATAAGACTCTACGTCTCCTAGTAAGACTCGAAAATTTTTGTAGCTAAGTTCAGTTTCTTGGTGCAATTTCTGGCGAATACTACGAGCAACGAGCTCCAGCTCTTCTTTCTGTGTCAGACAAGACCAGATTTGCAAGTCTTCTCTATCCTTATCATCCACATCTATGCTGATTTCAGAAAAATCATAAGCACTTTCGATTAGTCTTGAAGCTTTGGCAAAAGCATCTAATTTTTCATGTTCTTGACAGGCATCTTCTGCCTTGGTCTGATATTTAAAAGCTAAATGACGTAGAAACTCAACACTGGCTTGATAGAGATTACCTTCACTAAAGGGGCTAGTGTAGGCTTTCTTAGTCGCATATACGCCAATAATAATCTCAACACCCTTACGATGAAGCAAATCCACTAGGTGTTCCTCTTCTGCAGAAAAACGAGTGAAACCATCAATGACTAGGGCAATCTTACTAAAATCACTACTTACCTTGTTTTCTTCGATAGCATCAATCAGATAGGATAATGGACTCCCCTGTGAAACTTGACCTTGATTTAAATACGCTGTTACCTTTTCAAAAATCAAGAGTAAATCAGAGCGTTTATCAGCATCTGTCAAACTTTCCAAGTCCAAAAAACTCATCTTTGCAGTTGAAATTTCATGATAAATCTCAATCAGTTGCTGGATGAATTGCGGATCTTGTTTAATAGCTCCGTAAACACGTAAATCCTTCGGGTCAATCTCGGATAGACATTTATAGAAAGCCATACCAAGACCGATATCATCGAGACTTGACCTCTCAGGAATATCATTTAAAACCAGATAACGTGCCATTTGAGCGAAGCGCGTGACTGTAATAGCAAAAGAAGCCTGCTGACTCAAGCACTCCAGCACGGCACGTTCCTTTTCAAAAGAAAGAGAATTAGGGGCGACATAAAAGACTCGTTTTCCTTGGTCAACTAGTCCTTGAGCCTCCTTAGTTAGGATTTCTGTCAAAGAAGTCCGAATATCGGTATAAAGTAGTTTCATCTCTGCCTCGTTTGTTTTTGTCATTACCTTTTATTATATCATTTTTTAAGTAAAAACAGATTGATATAAAGCCCTAATTTTAACCTGTCCCATATCAAAAAAGTCGGAATAAAATCCGACCTTTTATAGTTATTAACTACCAGAAAACAAGAGTACCCATAATTCCCAAAATGCAGTAATGTTGATTATGATATGAAGTAAAATAGGGTAATAGAGAGAATGAGTTTTTCGGTAGAGGAATGATACAATCGCTCCTCCGCTTGCATAGGTGAAAAAGGCAAGTGGTGTTATACCATCAGAAACATGCACATAGCCAAAGACACAGGCTGATAGTAAAACATCTCCATACCAAGGTGAATCTTTCAAAAATGTATTCATGAGAACTCCTCGATAAACCAATTCTTCTGTAATTGGTCCTAGCAGACAAGTAATAAGCAATAAATATAGTAACTCTTGTCGCCCTGTCATCTCAACTAATTCATTTAAAGCCATTTGATTGGACGTTGCTGGGGTTAAAAAGGAAAACACAATACCTGAAAGATGATTGACTCCATAAGCAAGAAGCAAATAAACTGGATATCTCCATTTCCACTTCAACTCAAGAATTTTCCTACCTTCGAATACTAGTAAATAAAGAATAGCTATAAAAGTAACGATGAGCTTTAAAAAAGCAAGAATTTGAAAAAATTCTCTACTAGCAGGTACAAGCCTACCTGCAAAATGATTAAAAATCTACCAAAACCATGTCTTTCTATAAATAATTACTAACAAGGCTAGTAAAATCTGTAATGTTCTTTTTTCATGCCAAGTCCTCTGATTTTTTATCCATTATCAGCATAATATTAAATATATTACTAATTTAGTATATCATATTTTTGTTATCTATCTACTAAAAACCTAAATAGAAATGGCATTTCACTTAGCTTTAGACTTATTTGCCTCAAAATATGCTATAATATAGGCAAAACACGTGAAAAGGAAATACTATGATTAAACTACTTGCTCTAGATATGGACGGTACTCTACTCAACGAAGCCAAGGAAATTCCTCAGGCTCATATTGATGCTATTCATAAAGCTATCGAAAAAGGTGTCAAACTGGTTCTCTGTACTGGTCGTCCTCTCTTCGGAGTCCTCCCCTACTACAAGAAACTCGGTCTTGATTTGCAAAATGAATACGTTATTGTCAATAATGGTTGTTCCACCCACCAAACCAGTGACTGGAGCCTTGTCGATTGGCGAGAACTTAGCAAATCTGACATCGAATACCTCAATGACCTTGCTGAAAAGAGTGAGGTTCAGTTGACTCTCTTTGATGAGGAACACTACTTCGTACTCGGAGGCAAACCAAATCCTATCGTTCAATATGATGCCACACTTGTCTTTGCTGACCTGACTGAAATCTCACTGGAGGAGGCTACCAGTGGTAAATATCGTATGTTCCAGGGAATGTTTTTAGGGACAAAAGAACAGACAGATGACTTTGAACAACGTTTTTCTGAAGAGCTTTGTCAAAGATTTAGCGGTGTTCGTTCTCAACCTGTTATCTATGAAGCAATGCCACTCGGTACAACTAAAGCCTCTGCTCTTTCTCGTTTAGCTGAGATTTTGGATATCCAACCTTCTGAAATCATGGCTATGGGTGATGCCAATAACGACATTGAGATGTTAGAGTTTGCTGGGCTGGGGATCGCCATGGGAAATGCCAGTGACCACGTCAAATCTCTCGCTGATGCCGTAACTGCTAGCAATGAAGAAGATGGTGTTGCACGCGCTATTGAGAAATATATTTTGTAAAAAATAAGCCCAGTCAACTAGTATTTCTAGCCAACTGGGCTTTTATTTTTTTTTAAAATTTAAAAACTTTAGAAACTCTTTAGAAATGCTTGACGATTCTTTGATATCTATGCTTTATACTAGAGTTATAAAAATAAAACACCTTAAAGATTAAAGGAGAAAACTATGAAAACAGTCCTCGAAATCCATGGCTTGTCCAAACAATTTGGCAAACAACCTATTCTACAAGATCTTAGTCTCTCGGTAAAAGAAGGAGATATCTATGGACTTATCGGAAAAAATGGTGCTGGTAAAACAACTCTGATTAAAATCGTTACACAATTATTATCTGCTGACCAAGGAACTATTTCCCTCTTTTCTAGTCAAGGGTATAAGGAGTGCACAAAAGCCCTATCTCGAGTAGGTTCAGTCATTGAATCCCCAGTAGCTCACAATCATTTAACAGCCTATCAAAATCTAAGATACTATTGTACTATTCGACATATCCCAAATGCTGATCAAGTCATTCAGGAAACATTAAAGTATGTGGGGTTAACAGATACAGGTAGAAAAGTTTTTCGAAATTTCTCTCTTGGAATGAAACAACGCCTAGGCATTGCTATTGCCCTCCTATCAAAACCAGACTTTCTCATCCTTGATGAACCTATCAATGGACTTGACCCAATCGGTATCAAAGAGTTTCGTCAAATGATTCAACGTCTGAATCAAGAACTAGGAATAACAATTCTCATCTCTAGTCATATCTTGTCAGAACTCTATCTGGTTGCCAATCGCTTTGGAATTTTAGACCAAGGGAAAATCATTCGAGAAATCAGTAAGGCCGAATTTGAGACACTTAATGAAGACTATATTGTTCTAAAAACAAGTGACAAAGAAAAAGCTAGTCAAATCTTAAAAGACAAAGTGCATCTTGAATTTAAAGTTGTTAATTCAGACAACGAGATTCATATTTTTAGTCATGAACAAGATATCAAATGCATTCTCAAAGAACTTACTCTAGCGGATGTTGCTGTGGATGAGATTTACTATGCTCGTCAAAATCTTGAAGAATACTTCACACAATTAGTAAAATAGGAGGAAAACCATGATACACACAATTCAAGCAGACTTTTACCGTCTTTTCCGTTCCAAAGGCTTTTGGATTACAGAGCTCGTTCTCTTTGCACTCATGTTAATGGGGGCTACTTTCGGAGCTACAGGACAGCTCATATCCGTCAGCACAAGTACAAACGTAGAAACCGAACTGCCAAGCAAGGGATGGGATGGTATACAAGCCCTTATTAACACATCTAGTAATAGCTCAAACCTAGTTTTCCTCTGTATTATCCTTGCTTGCTTAGTTCTAGGAGTTGATCTTATCGGAAAACTCTATAAAAACAGTTTGACAGTGGGTGTTTCTCGCACAGAATTCTTCCTAGCCAAGTCTGTAGTATTAGCAAGTATCGCTCTAATGCAAATTCTTGTTAGCCTAGTTATTGCTTTCGTACCAGCGACTATCCTAAACGGTCTTGGTACGATGCCAGAAGGATTTATTGGCAATCTCCTTATTACTATTGGTCTTCAATTCCTCTGTCTTCTAGCTTGGCTATCTATTGTTTCCTTCATTCTCTATGTGACTCATTCTTATTTGGCTGTTTTCATAGGCTATTTAATCAGCTCTATCTTGCTTTCAACGCCAATGCTTATCTTTCCAGATATCGAGATTTTGCGCTATTTATCCTTGAATTTTGCCTATGCTATGACTGCCTATAGTCAAGCTGTTCTATACACCATTGTCGTTACAGTAACTATTATTCTATTCTTTACCATTAGTGGACTTGCTGTTTTCAAAAAGAAAAGCTTATAAAAATGACCTCCTCTGTTCAAAAAGAGGAGGTTGCTTGTTTTAAAAGAGAATTCTAACTGTAAACCAAGAACCATCTGTACTTAGTTGTAGTTCTGCACCAAGTAGATGGGATAATTCTTCTGTAATATAAAGACCTAAACCAGAGGATTCTTCTGTATCTGAGAGGTTTTCAGAGTAAAATCGTTGACTGAGATTTTCAATTTTACGAATGGGTTGTTTAACCAGATTCGCAAGTTCCAAACAGATGTGATTGTCCACTTCCTTCAGAGAAAATCTCGCTTCATCCTTACCATGTTTTAGAACATTGCCAACGAGATTTTGCAAGATACGCTCTAATAAATCCGAGTCTGTTATTAAATACAAACTAGGTTCTACTTGCAAATCAAGGTTAATCTTTGCCGTCTGAAATGAATCGTAATAAGTCAGCAATTTCTGCGTCATAAATGTCGAGACTTCTAACTCAGATAAGTCAGGTTTAACTGCTCCTTCCATTAACCGACGATAGTCCAAAAGAGCCTCTAGCCGTTTTGAAACTTGATTGAGATGATGGGAAATTTTTTTCAAACTCTCAGACTCAGGATTTTCTGTTTTAAGCAATTGCTGAGTATAACCTGATGCAATCGTTAAAGGTGTTCGAATATCGTGTGCAATATTGCTAATAGCCATGTCTAAAGTCTGCTTCTCTCGCTTCATAATCAAGCGTGACTGCTCAACTTCTTGAAAGAGATGATTGATTTGCTGGTAAAGATGTAAAAAATCCTTGGAGAAAGTTGACACTCCGATTCTCTTCATACTTCCAGTCAGAATCTTGTCTTCAATTTGTTGGCTCAAGTTTACCAGTGCTAGATGATAGCGAATCAATCCTATCGTCAATAGGATAATAACCAGCAGTAGCAAAGAAAGTAAAATATAGATCATTGCTCATCTCCTTTTAATCGAACACCAACTCCCCAGATAGTCTCAATATACTCTTGCTCTGGATCCAGTTGGCTTAGTTTTTTACGGAGATTACTTAAATGAGTGTTGAGAGTATTGTCGCCTGGTAAATAAGTGTCCTCCCAAACCAATTCATAAAGTTCTTCTTTCGTAAAAATCTTCTTAGGATGTCTCAGCAAGGTTTGGAGTATCAAACATTCTTTCTTAGCTAGGCGAATAGTTTCCTGGCTATTTTTGATTTCAAAACTGTCTACATCAAATTGAATATTTTTTAACTGGTGAAACAACTTGTCTGGATGTTCAATTTCAGCTGCTTGTTTGTCACTATTTTGACGTAATTGTACCATAACCCTGGCAAAAACTTCATCCAAATCAAAAGGCTTTACAATATAATCATTAGCACCATCTAGGAGATATTGACTGATGAGCTTTTTATCGCTTAGGGCAGTTAGCATGATGACAGGAACTGAACTATCTTGTCTAATGAGTTTTAAAACCTGATCACCATTTTTTCCTGGAAGCATAATATCTAACAAGATTAGATCAATGTCACCTTGTTCAAATCGTATCATTCCTTCAGTACCAGAAAAAGCCTGAATCACCTCATGCTCCTCAGAAAGAAGAGTTCTTAAAATTTCTTGAATCTCATTATTATCTTCAACGATAAGTATTCTAGCCATAAACACCAACCTTTCTAATAGTATTATATCATGTTTTTTTAGGAATTTTGGATAAAGAAAAACTCTCCTTCATAGTTAAATACGAAGAAGAGTTCATTCTATTTATTAAATTAAAGCTGTCAAAGCGGTGATAAGTCCAAAAACAATCCCTGGTGCATTGGCTGCTGCCAAAGGGATATCTCGTTCTTTTTTAAAGAGACCGTAGTAAACCCAAAGACTGCAGTTAAGTGCAGCTACTGCTGGTTGGATAAAATTTCCTTTTTGACCAGCAAGGTTATTCATAATTTGAGGAATATAAGAGACATACATCATTACAGACATAAAGGTTGCAATCCAACCCAAAGTTTTCATTTGTTTTTCAGACATTTTCTTCTCCTTTCAAAAACAGTTTCAATTATACACTATTTTTCAAGATAGTGAAGTTTAAAAAGCTTTTTGTTAAAAACTTGTAAACTATCACAATCTTGTGATAAGAGAATCAAAAAATACCCTCTTGCTATTTCAAGAGGGTATTTATTCGTTTAGAAACTTACTTTTTCTCAATCGGTGCAACACTGGCCAAAAGTTTTTTCAAACCGACTTCTGGGAAGTTGATTTTTAGCTCCTGTTTAGCTCCACTACCCGATACTTCAAGGACAGTTCCTTCACCCCATTTTTTATGAAGGGCAATATCACCAATTGACCAATTTGTTTCACTAGAAGACGATTTACTAGTAGATGCAAATTGTCCAAATGGTAAACCACTTGATTGGATAGATGTAGGCGCAGTATTTCGTTTTCGTTCTTGAAGTGCCTGTGCCAGACTCATTCCTTGACCAAATGTAGTACCACCACTACTGTAAGATGCTTTAAAACTTGAATTAGCTGGCCGAGCCAAACCTTGATAGGTCAACAAATCTGAACTAATCTCGTTGATAAAACGGGTCGGACGATTGTAACTTGTACGCCCGAAAAGCAAGCGAGAGTTTGCATTGGTAAGATAAAGAATTTTCTCGGCGCGTGTGATTCCTACGTAGGCCAAACGACGTTCTTCTTCTAATTCATCTGGATCTTCAGAGGCACGACTAAGAGGAAAGACATTCTCCTCCATCCCTATGATAAAGACAACCGGAAACTCTAGTCCTTTGGCAGCGTGTAAGGTCATTAAAGTTACTTCTGACGTCTCCTGACTACCAGAGTCAGTATCTGCAATCAAAGCAAGATCATTCAAGAAACGACTAAGTTTATCTAGTCCTGTTTCCTCTTCTTGGCTTTCAGGATTGTCATCGAAGTTTTTGGTAACAGAGAGGAATTCCTCAATATTTTCAACCCGAGCTTTACTCTCCAATGTTGCTTGTGCATTTAGAATATCAACGTAACCTGTTTTTTCAAGGACAGCCTCAACCAACTCTGTAATGGTTAATTGGTCCAGTTTCTCCCGTAAATCCAGAATCATATTGGCAAAGTCCCAGATCGACTGGGCTGCCTTACCCTTAATTCCTGATAACATGATATTGGCTGAAGCATCCAGCATGGACATTTCTTGCAAATTAGCAAAATCACGAATCTTTTCAACAGTACCTGGTCCAATACCACGCTTTGGTTCATTGATGATACGCTCAAAACTGATATTATCACTTAGGTTGGCAATGAGATTGAGGTAAGCTATGATATCACGGATTTCCTTACGGCTGTAGAACTTGGTACCACCAACCATGGTATAAGGAATATTAGACTTGAGCAGAGCTTCCTCAATAGTACGTGATTGGGCATTGGTACGGTAAAGGACTGCAAAGTCTTTGTGTAGGAAGTTTTGACTTCGACCAAGTTCATCGATGGTTTTGGCTACAAAAACAGCCTCATCTTGTTCGTCATTGGCACGATAGTAGACAATTTGTTCCCCATCCGCATTTTGAGTCCATAGATTCTTAGGACGGCGATTTTTATTGTTTTTAATAACGTCATTAGCTGCTTGGAGAATGGTTTTGGTTGAACGGTAATTTTCTTCTAGTAAAACCACCTTAGCATCAGGATAATCCTTTTCAAAATCGAGGATATTCTGCATATCAGCACCACGCCAACCGTAGATAGACTGGTCCGCATCCCCAACAACACAGATATTTTTAAAGCGAGAAGCCAACAGTTTGACCAGTTGGTACTGGGCATGGTTGGTATCTTGGTACTCATCGACATGGATATATTGGAATTTTTGCTGATAGTAAGTCAAGACATCAGGATTTTGATCAAAGAGACGCAAGGTCAACATAATCAAATCATCAAAGTCAACTGACTCAGATTGACGAAGTTCCTTTTGATAGGCCTCATAACATTTAGCGACAATGTTTGTATATAAATCTCCTGCTTGTGCAGCATAAGCAACATCGTCAATCAGATCATTCTTAGCATTAGAAATAGTCCCTAAAATAGAGCGTTCATTCCACTTTTTAGGATCCAAATTTAATTGCTTGAGAATACGCTTCATCAGTGATCGCTGCTCACCTGGATCGATAATGGTAAAGTTACGATTGTAACCAATATGATCCGCATCACGACGTAAGATACGAACGCACATAGAGTGAAAGGTCGCTATCAAACAGTCCTGTGTAGCTGGATTGAGCCCATAGGCACGTTCTTTCATTTCACGAGCAGCCTTATTGGTAAAGGTAATGGCTAAAATATTCCAGGGATTAACCATCTTTTCATCAATTAAGTAGGCAATACGATGGGTCAAAACTCGTGTTTTACCAGAACCAGCCCCCGCCATAATCAGCAGTGGACCTTCTGTTGTTTGGACCGCTTCTGCCTGTCGGTTATTCATACCGTTTAATAAAGGGTTCATTTTCTCTTCCTATTCCTATTCTTCAAATCAATGTTTCTATTATATCAAAAAAGAATGAAAATAACTCTATCTGAGACAAGCTTCCTTTTTCCTAAAAAAAGAACACTAGCAAGTGTTCTTTTTATTTTAATCATGAATAGATTTTAAAAGTGTCAATAGCGCCTTTGCTGAGCGACGTCCAGCCTCTACGATAAATTCATCAAATGAAATAGAGGCTTCATGGTTAGCATTATCACTCATGGCACGGACAACTAAGAAAGGTAGATTAAGCGCGTGAGCTGCTTGAGCAATAGCCGCTCCTTCCATCTCAACCGCAAGCACCTGAGGAAAATGTTCTTTTATAGCTTTAATCTTATCTTCACCTGCAATAAAACTATCACCGGTCGCAATCAAACCTAAATGCCATTTTTGGTTAAGTTTAGACAAACTCTCTTGAATCAAACTGACAAACTTCTTGTCAGATTCAAAGTAGAGTGGTTGTTGGGCCATCTGACCGTATTCATAACCAAAAGCAGTCACATCAACATCATGATAAGCTAGCTTATCAGCAATCACTACATCTCCAACTTCGATTCCTTCTGCCAAAGCTCCAGCTGAACCAGTGTTGATGACAGCATCTACTTTAAAGTGGTTAGCTAAGATTGCTACACTCATAGCAGACATGACTTTACCAATTCCGCTCTCGACCAAGACAAGCTCAACTGAACCAATTTTACCCGTATGATACTTATTTCCTAATACCGTCTCTTCTTGAGCGTTTTCTAAATGTTGAATCAGATAAACTAGCTCTTCTGGCATAGCTGCTATAATTCCAATTTTCATGACATTCCCCTTAAATAAATCTCATTGCTAAAACTAGCAAAATCAAGAGAAGAATAACAGCAAATAGAATCTTATTCAGTTTTGAGTTAAAAACATTTCTCTTAGTGTTTTCAATTCGACGACTTTTATGGATTTGTGGTTCAACATCAATCGTTAGGGTATCTTGACTAAAACCATGGTCACTTGAACGTGAAGCTCTATAATGTTGAGATGAAGTCGATAATATCTTTGTTTCTTGATCGTCTACTAAAGTAGGACCAGAGATATTTTCACCACGATTTGCACGCTCGATTATTTCGTCTGTTAATAAAGGTTTTCCCATAGGTTCCTCCCCTATTTTTCTTGTAATTCCCAGTACTGGATAGCCATAATAGTCTTGGCATCACAGATATCACCAGACTGGATCAGTTGTTTAGCTTCTTCAAGACTAACTTCAAGTAATTCTAAAGTTTCATCTTCATCCTGTGGACGTGGATTTTTAACCTTTGTCAAATCACTTGCCAAATAAAGTTTTAATCGCTCATTACAGAAACCAATAGCAGAATAGAAATCATACAAAAGAGTTAATTTTCCAGTGTAGGCAGCTTCTTCTTCCAATTCGCGAAGGGCTGCCGCTTCAGGATCAGCATTTTCTCCAATTTCTAGTTTCCCTGCAGGAATCTCAACAGAAACTTTTTCAATCGCCTTGCGATATTGCTTGACGAGAACAATCTTATTTTCTGGAGTAACTGCAAGAACACATACTGCACCATTATGGAAAATCAAATCACGTTGAGCTGTCCCTTTTCCATTAGGAAGTTCAACCTGATCTTGTACCAATTGGAAAATAGGACCTTTATAGATTTCTCTACGGCTGAGTGTTTTCTCTTCAAATTCCATGGTTAGCTCCTATTTGTTTTTAGGATGGTGAGGGAGATGAGTTGCATATTCGTCTTTGTTAACTTGGCGGCCACGACCGATGGCAATTGCATCAGCAGGCACGTCTTTAGTAATGGTTGAACCTGCGCCAACAAGAGAGTTATCTCCTAGTTCAACAGGAGCAATGATGGTTGAATTAGAACCAACAAAGACATTGTTGCCAATGACTGTCTTGAATTTATTTTTCCCATCATAGTTCACTGTTATAGTACCAGCACCAAAGTTGACGTCACTGCCAACTTCACAGTTACCAATGTATGTCAAATGGCCAGCTTTTGTATTTTCTCCAATGCTAGAACCTTTCACCTCAACAAAGTTTCCAATATGAACATCTTTTGCTAGGCTAGAACCTGGACGAATATGAGCGTAAGGTCCGACTGTAACACCATCAGCAACTGTGCTCTCCTCAATCATAGAGTTGGTAATCACTGCACCTGAACCGATAGTACTATCGACAATATAAGTTCCATTCGTCAAAATAGTCTCAGCACCAATCTTACTAGAACCTTTGAGGGTTACATTAGCTTCAATTTGTACATCTGGAGCAATTTCAACATCAATATCAATATAAGTCGCTTCTGGATTTACAAAACTAACGCCATTAATCATGTGAGCTTGGTTAATACGACGACGCATAACAGCTTCTGCTGTAGAAAGTGCTACACGATCATTGACTCCAAGGCTTTCATCAAAGTCTTTAAGAGTATAGGCTCCGACTTTTTCACCAGCTTCACGGAAAATACCAATCACATCTGTGATATAGTATTCGCCTTGAGCATTATTGGTATTGATGTTTTTAAGAGCTTCAAAGAGACGAGCATTATCAAAAACATAAGTTCCTGTATTGATTTCTTTGATTTGCTTTTCAAAATCAGTAGCATCTTTTTGTTCAACAATTCTTAGTACTTCAGCATTATCATTGCGAACAATACGTCCATAACCAAATGGATCTTCAGCTTCTGCGGTAAGGATAGTGGCTACGTTCTTGTGATTCACATGAAAATCAATCAAGTTTTTCAAACTTTCACCCGTGATTAATGGTGTATCACCTGCAATAACCAATGTTTGTCCAGAAAGACCCTCAAGAATTGGTTCGGCCATCATAACCGCATGACCAGTACCTAATTGTTCGGACTGTCTCACAAAATCAGACTGTCCTGCTAAAACTTGCTCTACAAGTTCAGCCTTATGTCCAACTACAGTAACTGTTTTTTCAGGATTAATTGCTCCAACGCTACGAAAAACATGCTCAAGCATTGAAATTCCTGCAACCTTGTGCATAACTTTAGGTAAATCTGATTTCATACGGGTACCTTTACCCGCTGCTAAAATAATTGCATAATTTGCCATATTTTTCTCTTTTCTATAGAAATTCTTTATTATTATACCACAATTTACTTCACGATACACAAATTTGTTGACCTCAACATAACGCTAATGACTGTCACTACTCCGTTTTGAGTAAATTTTTTGATTTTTTTAACAAATTAGGATAAACTATAGGAGTATGAGAAAAAAAATTCGTCCAGCTTTTATAGTTATTATATTTGCTGCTTTTATAGGACTCTTGATTCTCAATCGTCCACGATTCGAAGAACATCCTGTAAAAACCAAACAAAATCCAGTTCAAATAGAAACACAAGCTCTACATAACTTGGATAAGCCTATCATCGATATCTCTGGTTGGCAAAGACCGTCAGAGATTAACTATGATATTTTATCTAAAAATATCTCTGGTGCTATTGTTCGAGTCCACGGAGGAAACCAGATTACTACTGAGAACGATGCATCTTATACGAATGGAACAGATAAAGCTTATAAAAGTCATATCGCTGAGTTTCAAAAGAGAAATGTTCCAGTTGCTGTCTATGCATATGTATCTGGAAAAAGTGTAGAGGATATGGAAAAGGCTGCTGAAGCATTCTACAATTCAGCTTCCCCATACAATCCAAGTTACTATTGGTTAGATGTCGAAGAAAAAACCATGTCAGACATGAACAAAGGGGTTGAAGCTTTCCGTGCTAAACTAGAATCTCTAGGTGCTAAAAACATCGGTATCTACATCGGAGTTTACTTCATGGAAGAGCATAGCATCAGCACAGATAAGTTTTCAGCTATTTGGATTCCTTCCTACGGACCTGATTCGGGCTACTTTGAAAGTTCACCAAATACAGACCTTGACTTTGATCTTCATCAATACACCTCAAAGGGTAAACTGGTTGGATTTGAACATCATCTAGACCTAAATCTTATTTCTTTGTCAAAAGATAAGGAAGAGACGTTTAGAAAACTATTTTTAAAACCTTAATTTCATTCAGCAAGCAAGAGATTACTTCTGCTTGCTTTTTTATTTCTCTTACTTTGTGATATAATACAAGAAGAGAATTTTAGAGAATAAATACGGAGAGAGTTTATGTTATCTTGGATTTCAAAAATCATTAAAGGTATTGTTATCGCGCTTGGTTTTATTTTACCAGGTATTTCTGGTGGTGTTCTAGCGGCTATTTTGGGTATCTATGAGAGAATGATTCGTTTTCTTGCCCATCCATTTAAAAACCTAAAAGAAGATATTCTTTATTTCTTACCTGTTGCTATCGGTATGTTACTAGGTATTGGGCTATTTTCTTATCCAATTGAGTACTTACTAGAGCATTATCAAGTTTATGTTTTATGGAGTTTTGCGGGTGCTATTATTGGTACAGTCCCTAGTCTTGTAAAAGAGGCTACTCAAGATTCTGAAAGAGACAAAGTCGATCTTATCTGGTTTTGGGTGACCTTTATTGTTTCTGGAATTGGTCTTTACGCTTTAAACTTTGAGGTTGGTTCACTAAACGCAAGTTTCATAAGTTTTATCCTAGCTGGTGCTCTTCTTGCTCTAGGTATTTTGGTTCCAGGCTTAAGTCCCTCAAATCTACTATTGATTTTAGGTCTTTATACCCCAATGTTGACTGGATTTAAAACTTTTGATTTATTTGGAACCTTCCTTCCAATAGGAATTGGAGCTGCTGCTACTCTTATTATTTTTTCAAAATTGATGGATTACGCTCTTCGAGAGTATCACTCTCGTGTTTATCACTTCATCATTGCAATCGTTCTTTCAAGTACACTCTTGATATTGATTCCAAATGCGGGTAATGCTGAAAGCATTAACTACAGTGGTTTATCTCTTGTGTCTTATGTGATTGTTGCCTTCTTTTTTGCTCTTGGCATTTGGTTAGGTATTTGGATGAGTCAGTTGGAGGATAAATACAAATAATGGCTAAGAAAGTTAAAGTTAAAAAAACCTTAGTAGAGCAAATTTTGACTAAGGCAGGTGTTGATCATCAAGGCGTTCAAATTAATGCTTTAGAAGGAGAACTTCCTTCTGGTTGTGATAGAAATCATATCTTTAAGACCTTAGCATTATTGGGTGATAAGACTGGTCCGGTAATAGGAATTGTTCCTATCACCGAACACCTTTCTGAAAAGAAATTAGCAAAGATTTCTGGAAATAAAAAAGTGGGCATGATTCCTCAAAAGGATTTAGAAAAAACTACTGGATATATCCATGGAGCTAATAACCCTGTAGGTATCCGTCAAAAACACAACTACCCTATTTTTATTGATGAAACAGCTTTAGAATTAGAAAAAATGATTGTCTCTGCTGGTGAGGTAGGACACAGTATCATCATCGCACCTAAAGATCTGGCAAACTTTGTAAAAGCAAACTTTGTTGATATCTTGGAGGAAAATAACTCATGAAACTTTACTTTGTCCGCCATGGTCGAACAGTCTGGAATCTAGAAGGTCGTTTTCAAGGTGCAGGCGGAGATTCACCACTTCTTCCTGAATCTATTGAAACTTTAAAAGACCTGGGCCGGTATCTTAAAGATATCCCTTTTGACAAGATCTATTCGAGTGATTTACCAAGAGCGGTAACATCAGCTGAGATTTTCCAAAGTCAACTGACAAATCCTTGTCCTTTAGAAAGTGTTCCTGAACTCAGAGAATGGCACCTCGGTAAACTGGAAGGTCTAAAAATTGCGACTTTAAATGCTATCTACCCTCAGCAAATTCAAGCTTTTAAAACAAACTTAGCTAAGTTTGATACTCGCATGTTTGAAGCTGAATCACTCTACACTACAACTCATCGCACCATCCAATTTATCAGATCCTTAAAAAATTCTAAGGCAGAGCACCTATTACTAGTCGGTCATGGAGCGAACCTTACTGCTAGTCTTCGAACGCTTATAGGCTATCAGGAAGCTCTGCTTCGTAAAGACGGAGGTTTGGCTAATGCAAGTCTAACAATTTTAGAGACTGACGACTTTGAAAAATTTACTCTTAAGACTTGGAACGATACCTCTTATCAAAAAAATAATTGAACTTGATCTATTACGTCAAGTTCTTTTTAGTTTTTATAGAATATCCGTGAATTTCTTAACTTTTTATGATAAAATGGGAGTACCGTGAAAAATTGATTTATTATTTCAAAATTTGAATTTCATTAGGAGGAACACATGTCAACAGAACATATGGAAGAATTGAATGACCAGCAGATCGTTCGCCGTGAAAAAATGGCTGCGCTCCGTGAACAAGGAATTGATCCTTTCGGTAAACGTTTTGAACGTACTGCCAACTCTCAAGAACTAAAAGATAAATTTGCTGAGCTAGATAAAGAACAACTACACGAACTAAATGAAACTGCCACTATCGCTGGACGCTTGGTGACTAAACGTGGAAAAGGGAAAGTTGGTTTTGCTCACCTTCAAGACCGTGAAGGTCAAATCCAAATCTACGTTCGTAAAGATGAAGTTGGTGAAGAAAACTACGAAATCTTCAAAAAAGCTGACCTCGGAGACTTCCTTGGTGTCGAAGGTGAAGTCATGCGTACCGATATGGGAGAACTCTCTATTAAGGCTACACACATCACTCACTTGTCTAAAGCCCTTCGTCCGCTTCCAGAAAAATTCCACGGTTTAACAGACGTTGAAACTATTTACCGTAAACGTTACCTTGATTTGATTTCAAACCGTGAAAGTTTTGAACGCTTTGTTACTCGCTCAAAAATCATCTCTGAAATTCGTCGTTATCTTGATCAAAAAGGTTTCCTAGAAGTTGAAACACCTGTTCTTCACAATGAAGCTGGTGGTGCTGCTGCTCGTCCATTTATCACTCACCACAATGCCCAAAACATTGACATGGTGCTTCGTATCGCGACTGAGCTTCACTTGAAACGACTTATCGTCGGTGGTATGGAACGTGTGTATGAGATTGGTCGTATCTTCCGTAACGAAGGAATGGACGCTACACACAATCCTGAGTTCACTTCTATCGAGGTTTACCAAGCTTATGCAGACTTCCAAGATATCATGGACTTGACTGAAGGTATTATTCAACACGTTGCAAAAGCTGTTAAAGGCGACGCTCCAGTTATCTATCAAGGAACTGAGATAAAACTTAACGAACCATTTAAACGTGTACACATGGTGGATGCTATCAAGGAAATTACAGGTGTTGATTTCTGGCAAGACATGACTTTCGAAGAAGCAAAAGCTATCGCTGCTGAGAAGAAAGTTCCAGTTGAGAAACACTATACTGAAGTAGGTCACATTATCAATGCTTTCTTTGAAGAATTTGTTGAAGAAACTTTGATTCAACCAACCTTTGTCTATGGACATCCAGTAGCAGTATCTCCACTTGCTAAGAAGAACCCTGAAGACGAACGCTTTACTGACCGTTTCGAACTCTTCATCATGACTAAAGAATACGGCAATGCTTTCACTGAGCTCAACGATCCAATCGATCAGCTTAGCCGATTTGAAGCCCAAGCTAAAGCCAAAGAACTTGGTGACGATGAAGCAACTGGCATTGACTACGACTACATCGAAGCCCTTGAATATGGTATGCCACCAACAGGTGGTTTGGGAATCGGTATCGACCGTCTCTGCATGTTACTCACAGATACTACCACTATCCGTGATGTACTTCTTTTCCCAACTATGAAATAAAAACTAAACTCCTAGATGATTTCTAGGAGTTTTTTTGTAGTTAAAAAGACAACCTTATCAAAGAGGTTGTCTTTTGTGTTTGAATTAGAATAATCCAAGAACAGTTCCATCGCTTTCAACATCCATGTTGAGAGCGGCAGGTCGTTTTGGAAGTCCTGGCATGGTCATGACATCTCCAGTAAGAGCAACGATAAAGCCTGCACCAAGTTTTGGTACCAATTCACGAATGGTAATTTCAAAGTTTTCAGGTGCTCCAAGTGCATTTGGATTATCTGAGAAACTGTATTGAGTTTTGGCCATACAGATTGGTAATTTGTCCCAACCATTTTGGACAATTTGAGCGATTTGAGTTTGGGCTTTCTTCTCAAAGTTGACTTTGCTACCACGGTAAATTTCAGTCACAATCTTTTCGATTTTTTCTTGAACAGAAAGGTCGTTGTCATAGAGACGTGTGTAGTTTGCTGGGTTTTCGTCAATTGTTTTTACGAGAGTTTCAGCTAGAGAAACTCCTCCTTCAGCTCCATCAGCCCATACGCTCGCTAATTCGACTGGTACATCGATTGAAGCACATAGTTCTTTCAATGCTGCGATTTCCGCTTCTGTATCAGAAACAAATTCATTGATAGCAACAACCGCTGGAATACCGAATTTACGAATATTTTCAACGTGGCGTTTCAAGTTTGCAAATCCAGCACGTACTGCTTCTACATTCTCTTCCGTCAGAGCATCCTTTGCAACACCACCATTCATCTTAAGGGCACGAAGAGTCGCTACAATGACTACTGCACTTGGAGCTGTTGGCAAGTTTGGAGTCTTGATATCCAGGAACTTCTCTGCACCAAGGTCTGCACCAAAACCAGCCTCTGTTACAGTATAATCAGCTAAACGAAGAGCTGTTTTTGTCGCCAATACAGAGTTACATCCGTGAGCAATATTGGCAAATGGGCCACCGTGTACGAATGCAGGTGTACCATATATTGTTTGAACCAAGTTGGGTTTAATAGCATCTTTCAAAATCAATGCCAAGGCACCCTCAACCTGTAAATCACCAACTGAAACTGGTGTGCGGTCATAACGGTAGCCGATGACGATATTAGCCAAACGACGTTTCAAATCTTCAATGTCAGTTGCCAAGCAAAGGATAGCCATGATTTCTGAAGCAACAGTGATATCAAATCCATCTTCGCGAGGAATTCCATTAAGAGGACCACCAAGTCCAACAGTTACATGACGAAGAGCACGGTCATTTAAGTCAACAACACGTTTCCAAAGAATACGACGTTGGTCAATTCCTAGCTCATTTCCTTGGTGCAAGTGATTGTCAATCAAGGCAGAGAGAGCATTGTTGGCAGTTGTGATAGCGTGCATATCTCCAGTAAAGTGAAGGTTGATATCTTCCATTGGTAACACTTGGGCATAACCACCCCCAGCAGCTCCACCTTTAATACCCATAACAGGGCCAAGAGAAGGTTCGCGGATGGCAATCATTGTTTTCTTACCAATCTTATTCAAAGCATCGGCAAGACCGATTGTAATAGTTGACTTCCCTTCACCTGCTGGCGTTGGGTTGATAGCTGTAACAAGAATCAACTTACCAACTGGATTTGCCTCAACCTCACGAATCTTATCAAAGCTTAGTTTAGCCTTGTACTTTCCATACAACTCCAAATCATCGTATGAAATACCAAGTTTCTCAACAACATCAACAATCGGTTTTAACTCAATACTCTGTGCAATTTCAATATCTGTTTTCATAAAAAACTCCTCTAGCCTCTAATGTGTTAATTCATTATATCATAAAACAAGATTTTTAACAGTCATTATGATTAGTAACGTTCGTGAATATCGCTAAATAACAGACTTTCTTTATCTCTATTTAAATTTTTATATGCCTTTATAGATTTTAACTATGGATTAACATCCTATTTTCGGCCCTTGTTACATCGCTTTCATTTTACTTAATGCTCATTTTTTTGTACAATAGTTCTATGAAAATTTTAGTTACTTCTGGTGGTACAAGTGAAAAAATTGATCGAGTTCGTTCTATTACCAATCACTCCTCCGGTAAACTTGGAAAAATTATCACCGAGACTCTTCTAAAGGCTGGCCATGAAGTTTGTTTTATTACCACTCTTCAAGCAGTTAAGCCAGTTAATCATCCAAACTTGACCATTATCGAAATTAAAAATACAGCTGATTTGCTACAAGTCATGAAAGATAAGGTTATGGATTACCAGGTCTTAATCCATTCTATGGCTGTATCAGATTACACTCCTGTCTATATGGCTGGTTTTGATGAGATTGAAGCTAGTCAAGATTTAACAGAGTTTTTAGATAAGAAAAATCAGGAAACAAAAATCTCATCTAAGGAAGACGTTCAGGTTCTATTTCTCAAGAAGAATCCAAAAATCATATCTCTTGTTAAAGAATGGAATCCTAACATTCATCTGATTGGATTTAAATTACTGGTTGATGTCAGCCAGGAACATCTGATTCAAATTGCTCGGGAAAGTCTTGAAAAGAACCAAGCTGATTTAATTGTCGCAAACGACCTTACTCAGATTAGTAGCGAGCAACATAAGGCTTACTTAGTTGAAAAAAATTCTTTCCAAACTGCTATGAGTAAACATGAAATTGCTAATTTACTCCTCGAGAAAATCAAAAGTTATGACTAAAAGAAAGGAATTTTATGGCCCGTATTACACTCGCTATTACAGGATCTATTGCTGCATACAAGACAGTTGACCTAGTTAGTTCTTTAAAAAAACAGGGGCATTCTGTTACTGTTCTTATGACTCAGTCAGCAACAGAATTCATTCAGCCATTAACTTTACAAGTACTATCACAAAATACTGTACATCTTGACGTCATGCACGAACCTTTTCCAAATCAAGTGAATCACATTCAAATAGGAAAAGAAACAGATTTATTTATCGTAGTTCCTGCGACAGCCAATACAATCGCTAAATTAGCTCACGGTTTTGCTGACAATATGGTGACTGCTACTGCTCTTGCTTTGCCACACTTTGTACCCAAACTATTGGCTCCAGCTATGAACACAAAGATGTATGACCATCCTGCGACCCAAGCTAATCTAAAAACTTTAGAAAATTATGGTTATACAATTATTTCTCCCAAAGATTCTCTACTGGCCTGTGGGGATACAGGTCGTGGTGCTCTCGCTGATCTCGAAACTATTTTACAAGAAATAAAGGATAAAATTTATGAACAAACGCTCTAATATTGCTCCAATCGCTATCTTTTTTGCTATTATGATTGTTATTCATTTACTAAGCTCGATTTTATTTAATGTACTTCCCTTTCCAATCAAACCAACCATCGTTCACATTCCAGTAATTATTGCAAGTATTATCTACGGACCAAGAATCGGTGCAACCTTAGGTTTCTTGATGGGAATGCTTAGCTTAACGGTTAATACTCTCACTATCCTGCCAACAAGCTATCTCTTCTCACCATTTGTACCAAATGGTAACTTCTATTCAGTTGTGATCGCAATTGTTCCTCGTATCTTAATCGGTTTGACACCTTATTTCGTCTATAAACTACTAAAGGGAAGAGCTGGACTCATCTTTGCAGGTGCACTTGGCTCACTCACGAATACAGTATTTGTCTTAGGTGGTATCTTCTTTCTCTTTGGTAATGTTTTTGATGGAAATATCCAAAAACTATTAGCGACTGTTATCTCAACAAATTCAATCGCAGAATTAATTATCTCAGCCATCTTAACTCTCGTCATTGTTCCGAGACTTGAAAAAATTAAACAATAAAAACTGTATCAAGTGATACAGTTTTTTATTTATTACTGGGCTAAACGAGCCTCTTCTAAAATCTTCTCAATCTTAGTAGTCAACAAGTCAATCGCTACAGTATTGGTTACACCTTCAGGAATTACAATATCAGCGTAACGTTTTGTAGGTTCAATGAATTGATGATACATAGGTTTTACGACTCCGAGATACTGATCAATAACGCTATCCAAACTACGACCACGTTCTTCCATATCGCGTTTAATACGACGGATGATACGAACATCATCATCAGTGTCCACAAAAATCTTGATATCCATCAAATCACGAAGCCGTTTGTCTTCTAAAACCAAAATTCCTTCTACAATAAAGACGTCTTGAGGTTCTTGACGATAGGTTTTCGAACTTCTTGTGTGGGCAGCATAATCATAGGTAGGAATATCAACAGGACGCCCTGCCAACAATTCCTTAATTTGTGCAATCATCAAGTCAGTATCAAAAGCAAAAGGATGGTCATAATTAGTCTTAATACGTTCTTCAAAGGTTAAATGAGATTGATCTTTATAGTAGGAATCATGCTCAATCATGGCAATTTTTTCATTGGGAAAATGCGATAAAATTGCCTTCGAAACACTGGTTTTTCCTCCACCAGATCCCCCTGTTACTCCGATAATGATTGGTCTGTTTTGCATAGTTGCCTCCGTATTTTTCCTTTGTCTATTTTACCATATTTTTAGAAAATTTTACAGGTGGACTTTTAAATTAGAGTAAAAAAACCTTGTAGTTTAGTTCTACAAGGTTTTAATGTTTTTAATCAAAGTTAACGTATTCTTTAGAGAGTTCAAGAACTTCTTCCATTGTTGAACATTCAGTAAGAGCACGGTTAGCGTATTCTTGCATCTTAGCTGTGTCAAGTTTCTTCATCAAGCTACGTGTACGAAGAACAGATGTAGCTGACATAGAGAACTCATCCAAGCCCATTCCGACAAGAAGTGGAACAGCTGTTTGGTCCCCAGCCATCTCACCACACATACCAGCCCATTTACCTTCAGCGTGAGCTGCTTTGATAACATTGTTGATCAAGCGAAGGATTGATGGATTGTATGGTTGGTAAAGGTATGAAACTTGTTCGTTCATACGGTCAGCAGCCATTGTATATTGGATCAAGTCGTTTGTACCAATTGAGAAGAAATCAACTTCTTTGGCAAATTGGTCTGCAAGCATAGCTGCAGCTGGGATTTCAATCATGATACCAACTTGGATGTCATCCGCAACAGCAACACCTTCAGCAAGTAATTTCGCTTTTTCTTCTTCAAGAATAGCTTTAGCAGTACGGAACTCTTTCAACAAAGCAACCATTGGAAACATGATACGCAATTTACCGTGAACAGATGCACGAAGCAATGCACGCAATTGTGTACGGAACATTTGGTTACCAGTTTTAGAGATTGAGATACGTAAAGCACGGTAGCCCAAGAATGGGTTCATTTCTTTAGGAAGATCGAAGTAAGGAAGTTCTTTATCCCCACCGATATCCATTGTACGAACGACAACAGGTTTACCGTTCATACCTTCAAGAACCGCCTTGTAAGCTTCGTATTGATCGTCTTCCGTTGGGAAATCTTGAGAATCCATGTACAAGAATTCTGTACGGTAGAGACCAACAGCTTCAGCACCATTTTCGTTCACACCTTCAACGTCTTTAGGTGTACCGATATTAGCTGCCAACTCGAAGTGTTTACCATCAGCAGTAACAGTTTTAGCATCTTTCAAAAGAGCCCATTCTGCTTTTTGTTTAGCGTAAGCTTCACCAGCTGCTTTGAATTCTGAAATTTGTTCTTCAGTTGGGTTGATAACGACTTCACCTGAAATACCTGAAACAGCCAAAATGTCACCATCTTTTACAAGTTCAGTGATGTTGTTTGTACCCAATACAGCTGCAATTTCAAGTGTACGAGCCATGATAGCTGAGTGACTTGTACGTCCACCAATGTTTGTTACAAAAGCTTTTACAAAGTTTTTGTCCAATTGAGCAGTATCTGATGGAGTCAAGTCATGTGCAATCACAATTACTTCTTCATTAATAGAAGCTGGGTTTGGCAATTTCTTGCCAAGAAGATTTGCCAAAACACGTTTGGTAACGTCGCGAATATCCGCTGCACGTTCCTGCATGTACGGGTTGTCTTCCATGCCTTCAAAGATTGTGATAAACATGTCTGTAACTTCTTTAAGACCTGCTTCCGCATTTACTTTCTTAGCACGAATTGTTTCTTTAATCTGACCGATCAATTCAGGGTCAGCAAGAACCATCAAGTGAGCGTCAAATACTTGCGCCGCTTCTTCACCAAGCGTACCTACAGCCTTCTCGCGGATAAGAGAAAGCTCGTTTTGAGAAGCTTCAAGAGCAACATCCAAACGAGCCTCTTCTGCATTTGTATCTTCGACTGTAATAGTCTCGAATGATAAATCCGGTTGAACGAGTAGATATGCTTTAGCAACTGCAACACCATCAGATGCTGCGATTCCTTTAAGCATTTCTGTCATATCCTTATGCCAATCCTTCTTTTTCCATTGTTTCTGAGATAGCAGCGATAGCGTCATCAGCGTCTGCACCTTCAGCAGTGATTGTAACGTCAGCACCTTGACCAACACCAAGGCTCATAACACCCATGATAGATTTAAGGTTAACTGATTTACCTTTGTACTCAAGAGTAATATCTGAAGCAAATTTGCTAGCAGTTTGTACCAACAATGTTGCTGGACGTGCGTGAATACCTGTTTCTGCCACTACGTGGAAATCTTTAGAAGCCATAATTTGACTCTCCTTTAAATGTTTTCTTTTTGAGTTATATCTGATAACCCTTACAATTTGATATTATATCACCTTCTAGGAATTTTTTCAAGTATTTTATGGGATTTCTTCTTTTTCCTTTCAGATAACTTGCTGAAAATCTTCTATTTTATGTATCAAAATACATCATATAGTTTTTTATAATTTTAACATTTAGAAAACGCTGTTATTTATGGGTTTTATTTTTTTCAATCACTATATATTGTGTTTAGATAACTCTCATCTAAAAAAATTCTACAATATTTAGTTTTTCTTCGTTGACAAAGAATTTTTTTCTGATATACTTAAGAAGTAATTAAATTTTGAAAGAGGAGTTACAGAATGGTAACCGTTTATTCTAAAAACAATTGTGTTCAATGTAAAATGACCAAACGATTCTTAGATAGTAACAACATCGCATATCGCGAAATCAATCTTGATGAACAACCTGAATTTATTGAACAAGTTAAAGAGCTAGGCTTCAACGCTGCTCCTATCATTCAAACACCAACTGAAGTTTTCTCTGGTTTCCAACCAGCAAAACTTAAAGAACTTGCTTAAGTATCAGGATTAAAAGCTTCTATGTCAATCTTAGAAGCCTTTCTTTTGTAATAAATTAAAGGAAATTTTATGGGATTAAAACAACTTGAGGACGTAACTTACTTCCGTCTAAATAATGAAATCAACCGTCCTGTTAATGGACAAATCATGCTCCACAAAGATAAAGAAGCCTTGGACGCATTCTTTAAAGAAAATGTTGTACCAAATTCTATGGTTTTTGATTCTATCACTGATAAAATCGATTACCTTATTAAACAAGACTATATCGAAACAGCGTTTATCAAGAAATATCGTCCAGAATTCTTAGAAGAGCTTTACCAATTTATTAAGGATCAAAACTTCCAATTCAAGTCTTTCATGGCAGCATACAAGTTTTACAATCAATATGCCTTGAAAACTAATGACGGAGAGTACTATCTTGAGAGCATGGAAGACCGTGTCTTCTTTAACGCTCTTTACTTTGCTGATGGTGACGAAGCTATCGCAATTGATATTGCCAATGAAATCATCCACCAGCGTTACCAGCCTGCTACACCTTCTTTCTTGAATGCAGGCCGTGCACGTCGTGGTGAATTGGTATCATGTTTCTTGATTCAGGTAACAGATGATATGAACTCTATCGGACGTTCTATCAACTCCGCTCTTCAACTTTCACGTATTGGTGGTGGTGTCGGAATTTCCCTCAGCAACCTTCGTGAAGCTGGAGCACCTATCAAAGGGTATGAAGGTGCTGCTTCTGGTGTAGTACCCGTTATGAAGCTTTTCGAAGACAGCTTCTCTTACTCTAACCAACTTGGTCAACGTCAAGGTGCTGGGGTTGTTTACCTTAACGTCTTCCACCCAGATATTATCGCTTTCCTTTCTACTAAGAAAGAAAATGCTGATGAAAAAGTTCGTGTCAAGACTCTTTCACTTGGTGTTGTGGTACCAGATAAATTCTATGAATTAGCACGTAAGAATGAGGAAATGTACCTCTTCAGTCCTTATTCTGTTGAAAAAGAGTATGGTGTACCTTTTAACTACATCGATATCACAGAAAAATACGATGAGTTGGTAGCAAATCCAAACATCCGTAAGACAAAAATTAAGGCCCGTGATTTGGAAACAGAAATTTCTAAATTGCAACAAGAATCTGGCTATCCTTATGTAGTCAATATCGATACTGCTAACCGTGCAAATCCTGTCGATGGTAAGATTATCATGAGTAACTTGTGTTCAGAAATTCTTCAAGTCCAAGAACCAAGTCTTATCAACGATGCGCAAGAATTCCTTCAAATGGGTACTGACGTTTCATGTAACCTTGGTTCAACCAACGTTGTAAATATGATGACATCACCTGACTTTGGACGTTCTATTCGTGCAATGGTTCGCGCTTTGACCTTTGTAACAGATAGCTCTCACATCGTTGCTGTTCCAACTATTGACCACGGAAATAGCCAAGCTCATACATTTGGACTTGGTGCTATGGGGCTTCACAGCTATCTTGCTCAGCAATTAATCGAATATGGATCACCTGAGTCTGTTGAATTTACAAGCATCTACTTTATGCTTTTGAATTACTGGACTTTGGTAGAATCAAACAATATTGCGCGTGAACGTGGCATTACCTTCCACAACTTTGAGAAATCAGACTATGCAAATGGTACTTATTTCGATAAGTATACGTCTGGTCAATTTGTTCCAAAATCTGATCGAGTTAAAGAACTCTTTGAAGGAACCTTTATCCCGTCTGCAGCTGATTGGGCTGAACTTCGTGATAAAGTTAAAGCAGATGGACTTTACCATCAAAACCGTCTTGCTGTAGCGCCGAATGGTTCTATCAGCTACATCAATGACGTGTCTGCTTCTATCCACCCAATTACTCAACGTATTGAAGAACGTCAAGAGAAGAAAATTGGTAAGATTTACTATCCTGCTGCAGGATTATCAACTGAAACTATTCCTTACTACACTTCTGCCTATGACATGGATATGCGTAAAGTTATCGATGTCTATGCTGCTGCAACTGAGCACGTAGACCAAGGGCTTTCACTCACTCTCTTCATGCGTAGTGATATCCCAACGGGTCTTTATGAATGGAAGAAAGAGAACAAACAAACAACACGTGACCTATCTATCCTTCGTAACTACGCCTTTAACAAGGGCATTAAGTCTATCTACTACGTTCGTACCTACACAGATGACGGCGGTGAAGTTGGTGCTAACCAATGTGAAAGCTGTGTAATTTAAAATCTCACTAAAATCTTGTTTACAAAGATAGGGTAACATCAAAAAGTCGGAGTACCGACTTTTTGTGCGGTAACCCAATCACATAAGGCTAGAACATTCATCACTATTTTAATTAAATCAAAAGAAAGAGATTTGTAATGGAAACTTACTACAAAGCCATTAACTGGAATGCCATCGAAGATGTCATCGATAAATCAACATGGGAAAAACTAACTGAACAATTTTGGTTGGATACACGTATTCCCTTATCTAATGACTTAGATGACTGGAGAAAGTTATCAAATAAAGAAAAAGACTTGGTAGGAAAGGTCTTTGGCGGTTTGACACTTTTGGATACCATGCAGTCTGAAACAGGGGTTCAAGCGTTACGTGCAGATATCCGTACACCACATGAGGAAGCTGTGTTTAACAACATTCAATTTATGGAATCTGTCCACGCTAAATCTTATTCTTCTATTTTCTCAACCTTGAATACCAAGACTGAGATTGAAGAAATCTTTGAATGGACTGATACAAACCCATATCTTCAGAAAAAGGCACAAATCATCAATGAGATTTACCTTAACGGAACACCACTTGAAAAGAAAGTGGCTAGTGTATTCCTTGAAACCTTCCTCTTCTACTCTGGTTTCTTCACTCCACTCTACTATCTAGGAAATAACAAGTTAGCAAACGTTGCTGAAATCATCAAACTCATCATTCGGGACGAGTCAGTTCACGGAACATATATTGGTTATAAATTCCAACTTGGTTTCAACGAATTACCAGAAGAAGAGCAAGAAAAGTTAAAAGACTGGATGTACGACCTTCTTTACACACTTTATGAAAATGAAGAAGGTTATACAGAGAGTTTATATGATGGTGTTGGTTGGACTGAAGAGGTTAAAACCTTTCTTCGCTACAACGCCAATAAAGCTCTTATGAACCTAGGACAAGATCCTCTCTTCCCTGACTCAGCTGACGATGTCAATCCAATCGTTATGAACGGGATTTCTACTGGTACATCCAACCACGACTTCTTCTCTCAAGTTGGTAACGGATATCTACTTGGTGAAGTTGAAGCTATGCAGGACGATGATTATAACTACGGATTAGACTAATTAAAAAATATAAAAACATCTGAGTTAAAAACAAACACAGATGTTTTTTGTTTTTGTTTATTTTTGTTTTATTTAAGTTGCTTAGATGTTTAAAATGTGATAAAATGATATTGGATATGGGGGTGATTCAATGCTAAAACAAGAAAAACTAGATGTGATTTTAGAGATTGTCAATACAAGAGGAACCATTACAGTCAAAGAAATAATGAATCGTTTAGATATTTCTGATATGACTGCTCGACGTTATCTGCAAGAGTTAGCTGACAAGGATCTACTTGTTCGAGTGCATGGAGGTGCTGAAAAACTTCGTTCTGGTTCTCTATTAGCAAATGAACGCTCGAATGTCGAAAAGCAAGGTCTTCAGATTGCTGAAAAACAAGAAATTGCAAAATTTGCTGGTCATTTAGTCGAAGAAAGAGAAACGATTTTTATCGGTCCAGGTACTACTCTTGAGTTCTTTGCGCGTGAACTACCAATTGATAATATCCGTGTTGTTACCAATAGTTTACCTGTTTTTCTGATTCTAAATGAACGTAAACTGACTGATTTAATTTTAATCGGTGGGAATTATCGGGAAATCACCGGAGCCTTTGTCGGAACCTTAACACTCCAGGATATTGCTAGTCTTCAATTCTCTAAAGCTTTTGTTAGTTGCAATGGTATAAAAGATCATGCTATTGCTACTTTCAGTGAAGAAGAGGGAGAAGTCCAAAAGCTAGCATTAAATAATGCTAATAAAAAGATTCTTCTAGCTGACCACAGTAAATTTAATAAGTTTGATTTTTATACTTTCTATAATATCTCTGATATTGATACGATTATTTCAGATTCAAAACTTAGCCAAGAAACCCTAAAAACTTTGTCCAAACAAACAAAAATTATTAAGTCGACACCTTAAAAAGTCTCACCATTGGTGAGACTTTTTTTATCATTACGTCTACTCAATAAGGCCTGTTTCAGCTACTTTTTTATACCAATGAGCTGACTTTTTAGGATAACGCTCTTGAGTTTCGAAATCTACATAAAAGAGTCCATAACGTTTTTCGTAACCATTTGACCAGGAGAAAACATCCATGAGTGACCAAATGAAGTAGCCTTTGACGTTTGCCCCATCCGCTATCGCATCGGACAGAACTTTCAAGTGTTGCTTCACATAATCAATCCGTCCATCGTCATAAACCGTATTGTCCACAAACTCATCTTTGTATCCAAGTCCGTTTTCTGTGATATATATTTTCTTGTAGTTTGGATAATCCTTTTTCACGCGCATGATTTGGTCGTATAATCCTTGAGGATAGATAATCCAGTCCCAGTCAGTACGAGGGACATAGTCAGGAGCTACTCGTCGACCAACACCTTTGATTTGGTACTTGGAGCTTCCTTTTTCTCCTTTACCGTTGTGGATGATTTCAGTTTCACCATCAAATGCTTCCATCCAATCACTCATGTAGTAGTTAATTCCAAGGAAGTCATTCAGGTCTTTAGCTGCTTCAAGTGCCACAAAGTCTTCGTCTCGAAGATCCAACTCACCACCATTAACTGAAAGAATATGTTTTACACCTTCCATGGTTTTATCGGAATAGTGTCCTAGGTAGGTTGCATCCAAGATAAATTTGTTGTGGATGATATCTTCCAATTCAGCAGCCCGAACGTCTGCAGGATTTTTAGGATCCAATGGATACTTTGTTGGAAGGGCGTGAACAACCCCGATTTCACCTTTGTAGCCTTTGTCTTTGTACAACTTCACAGCTCGGGCATGAGAAACCATCATATTGTGGTGTGATTGGAAAACTTTAGCAAGGTCATACTGAATCCCTGGAGGAAATTTTCCTACTAAGTATTGACCGTCACCGATTGGGCCAATTTCATTGAAGGTTGTCCAGTAGTTGACTTCTGGGAATTCTTCAAAACAGAAGGCTGCATAATCTACGAAGTGTTCGATATTCTCACGATTCAAGAAATCTCCATTTGAGTGAAGAGCTTCAGGTGTATCAAAGTGGTGAAGAGTTACGAACGGTTCCACATGACGTTTGTGGCATTCCGCAAATAGATTGTGGTAGAATTCAACCCCTTTCTGATTGACTTCACCATATCCAGTTGGAAAAATCCGCGACCAAGCGATCGAAATCCGGATACCGTTGACGCCATATTCTTCAGCTAACTGAAGATCTACTGGATATTTATGGTAGAAATCGCTTGCTGGTTCTGCTGTATACCAATAGTTATCTGCTAAGTATTTGTCCCAAGCAACTGGTCCTTTTCCGTCAGTATGGGTAGCTCCTTCTGCTTGATAAGCAGCCGTTGCGCCACCAAAAATAAAATCTTTAGGAAGTGTTTTTGTCATTTTTTCACCTATTTCTTGATTGGATAAAATGAAAAGTGAGGGGAGAGGAGTTAGTGAGCCATCCATCTCCATCTCACTTCTTGTTCCAAGCCACCGAATTGTGACATGAGGAGGTAAAAACGATATATTTTTACCGACGAGTTAACAAGTCGATTAGGAATATCGCCATAGCGATTTCCGTTACGATAGGAGACTGTTTCACAGTCCCTATCGTTAATCGAATTGAGCTTGAACAAAGGCTAGAGCACCTTGTCCATCGCGTGTTAACTTGATGTACTGTGCACCTTCTGTCTTAGCAAGTTTGATACCTAATTTATCAGTTTCAGCTTTCATATCCTCAAAGTTTGAAGCAACTTGTGGTGCTAAGATAACAAGATCAAACTCTGGTAACATTTCACGGTGGGCTCCATAGCTACCTGCTGCAGCTTTAACTGGAACTTTATACTCTTCTGCGGCTTTATTCAAAGCATTGGCAAGAAGACCACTTGTTCCCCCACCCGCACAAAGAACGAGGACGTTTGTTTCTTCAGTAATTGTATTTTGTGCTGAATCTACTCCAGCTTTTTCAAGAATAGCATCTGCTTTTGCAGTGTTAAAGTTTGCAGCTACTTTTTCTTTTAATTCATCATTAGCTTTACCTGAACGTTCTTCTTCAAGAATTTGTTCATCATAAACCTTGAGGAATGGATAGTAGATAGCAATATCTACTACAATTAACAATGCTGCAAGAGCGAATGATAAGAACTGGAAGTTTGTACCAAGAACAATACCAAGTGGTCCTGGTGTAGTCCATGGAAGGTTGGCAGTAAATGAGTTCATGCCAAGTGTTTCAATAAAGAACTTAAAGATCCATACGTTTGCAATTGGTGCAAAGATGAATGGGATAAAGAAGATTGGGTTCAAAACAAGCGGTGCACCAAACAAGATTGGTTCGTTTACACCGAAGAATGTAGGAACTACTGAAGCACGTCCAATAGCACGATTTCGTTTTGATTTACATAACCACATAAACATGAACGGAACAACAAGAGTTGCACCAGTACCACCCATAGTGACGATAAACATTTGTGTACCAGATGTAAGGATCTTATCAGCGTGCATACCTTGTTGAAGAAGGTTCAAGTTGACTTCGGCATTTGCATAAGTAATCGCTGCAATCGCAGGCTCAACGATAGATGGGCCGTGAATACCAATAAACCAGAAGAATGCAAAGGCACCGAAAATAATCGTAATACCAACATAACCGTCTGCTGCTGAGAATAGAGGCGCAAAGAATTTACCGATTGATTCTGCTACGCTTGCACCAACAAAATGACGAGCAAGTAAGTCAAGACCGTAAAGGGAAACGACAGAAAGCGTAAATGGAATAACATCTTTAAAGACCTGTGAGATATTTGGTGGAACTTCGTCAGGCATTCGAATAGTAACATTATTCTTCACACAAACCTTATAGATTGCTACAGTCACAAAGGCTGCTAGGAAAGCTGAAAGTAAACCTTTTGTTCCGAGGAAACCTGTTGCAAAGCCCCCTTCAATTGGGTCAGCTGCCAACATCAATAACCCAACAATAGCAGCTAATAGAGTTGACATATAGTTGATTTGGTTGGTTTTTTCCATGCTACGGTTAACAGAGTCTGTTAATGATTTAGCAGTTGTACCAGCAACCAAAAGTGCGAGAATACCCATTGAATAGCTATAAGGTTTCATCAAAAGCGCTACAACATCATCAGACCATACAAATCCCCATGAATTAGGCACAAAAGCAATCAAGATAAAAATACTTGAGAATAGAATGACTGGCATCCCAGCGATAAATCCATCACGAATAGCACGAAGATAGATATTTCGAGATAGTTTTTCAAAGAAAGGCTTTCCTTTCTCGATATAGGCAATTAACTTATTCATTATTTAGCTCCTCTTTTATAAAGTTCAATTAAATGATGCATCAAATCTTTTAGCAAGATTGTTGTCATCAAGTGATCTTGGCCATGCATCATGGTCACGCTATAAGCCAAATCGTCACCAGCAGCTTCCTTTGTTAACAAGCTTGTTTGGGCATGGTGAGCCTCTGCGATGCAAGCACCGGCTTCCTCAACTAAGCTATCCGCTTTCGCAAAATCACCAGCTTCAGCAGCCTTCAAGGCTTCCAATAGTTTTGAACGAGCATCGCCAGCATAGGCAACAATCTCAAAACCTAACAATGTTACTTCTTCTCTATTCATGATAGATTTCTCCTTATATAATTTTTAGTAAATATTATGACAATAAACGTTGAATATGTAGAACAAGGTAAACTCGTTCACTCTTATAAAGATCAACACCCGTTTCCTGAGCAATGACTTCATAAATTTTGCTACCAATTTCAAAAGCTTTAGGATATGTAGTTTTGATATGTTCTTCCATATCGAGCAAGGATTGATTATCATCGCGACTTCGATCAAGGTAATCCAAGAAATAATTTAGATGAATCATAAAGCGGTCGTAGAAATTATTATTTTCATGGGTTCTTTGAATGTTATAGCTCCTGAGAAGACTCTCAACCTTCTTTATGATTTCCTTTCTCTTATCAATAGCTTCTGCAACTTCTACCTCATTCTCACCCTCGGCATTAATAAAGTGGTAGGCTATTCTTTTTATTTCATCCTTTGGTAAATTACCAGATAGTTTACTATTATAGATTTCAAAAGACTCTTGAGCTATTTGAAAAGCAATAGGATACTCCTTTGAAATATCAGGTAAATTACTATCCTTATAACGCCCTTGGCTAATCGCTTGATAAGAACAATAGATATGGTCTGTTAAGGTTACGTAGAGGTACTCTTGAACAGGATATTGGTATTTTTTTGAAAGATTATCAATAATTTCATAAGTAACGGTAATAAAGTCTAGCGGAACATCCTTGAGTAAAGTCATAAAATTTTCTCGAGATTCTTCAGTCTTCATCCGAAAGACTTTTTCAACTTGATTTTCGGAAATCAAATCACCTTTCTTTTTTCCAAAGGCAATCCCTTTCCCAATTACTACAAGCTCTTCACCGTTTCCGTTACGTACAAGAGAAACATTGTTATTCATTGGATTTAATATCCGATACATGTCGACCTCCTTGTTCTGTCATTTAAGAGCTAGAGTATAAAAAATGACCACAAATGACCCTGAAAATAAATTTCTGAGTCATCTGTGATCATGCCTAATATTACTTAGTAACACTCACTCTTATTAACTTGTGACTTAAGTATAGCACAAGATTTTTATTTTGTAAACCTTTACATACAACTTTTTTTAAAAGTTTTTAGCTGGGTTTTGACATAAAAAGGGTTGAAACTTAAACACGTTCGGTCCATGAAGTTGCTGTTGTTTTAAGAACTTTGTTGAGTTCATCAATGTTCTCAAAACCAGTTGTACGAAGCCATTCGCGAGCTGCTGCTTCACCGTCTTTGATATAAGCTTCAACTGATCCAGCCCATGTTGCACGTCCACAAAGAACACCATTGAAGTTTGCACCTGATTCGTGGGCAAATACAAGAGTTTCTTGGAAGAGCTTAGCTGATACACCTGCACTCAAGTAGATGTATGGCAAGTTAGTAGCTTCGTCTTGAGCTTTAAAGAAGGCTGCTGCTTCTTCACGATTGTGAACAACCTCTCCTTCAGCGAATCCTTCAACGTATTTAACGTTAACTGGAACTTCCACTTTCAAAACATCAATGTTAAAGCGTGGGTCTGAGAAGACTTTCATAGCACCAATAACTTTGTGTGGTTTTACTTTAGCGTATTCAGCAGAACCTGCATCAGCAATCTTTTCATCGTAAGCCAAGATTTCAAGGAAGAATGGAATATCTTCAGCCACACACTCAGAACCAATACGTTCGATGTAGGCTTGTTTTTGTTGATTAAGTTCGTCAGAGCTATCTACGTCATAGTAAAGCAAGAACTTAACAGCATCTGCCCCTTGTTCTTTGATACGTTTTGCAGACCAAACATCCAAGCAGTCTGGCAAACGTTTTGTACTTGTTGTGTCGTATCCAGTTTTCTCATAAGCAAGGAGAAGACCAGCTTTTGGATCAAGAGCTTTTGTAGCTGGAAGACCATATTCAGGATCAAGAAGCATTGATGAAGCATATTTAGTTAATTCATCCGCCACCAATACTTTAAGTTCTTCCATTTGAGCAACTGTTGGCTCTTCTGTTTGGTATTGAGCCATGAGGCGTTTCAAAGCACCACGTTGGTCAAAAGCAAGAGCTGAGATGATACCATTCTCATCAGAGAGTTTTTGCATACAATCACGTTTATTTTCTGTTAAAACCATTTTATACCTCTTTTACAATTAATTGGTCATATAGACCTTGATAGTTAGCCATATTGACATGACCGGTCATTTTTTCTTGAGCATTAAGCATACCAAGGACATTTGCCTTGATCAACAGTTCTTGATCCGTTTCTTTATGGAAAAGACCTGAAGCAATACCTGCCACTGTAGAATCGCCAGAACCGACTGGATTTACTACTTGAATTCTTGGAATATCTACTTTGTAGAAAGTGTTACCGTGTTTAGCGAATGCTCCATTAGCACCTAAGGAAACGATAATCCACTCGATTCCATCAAATAGTGGTTCTTGAAGGACTTCTTTTAATTCATCCAAGTCTTTAGAAATTTCTCTTCCTAAAAGTTGAGATAATTCTTCATTATTTGGTTTGATAACTGTTGGTTTATGTGGAGATTCAAGGACGGCCTGAAGAGCAGCTCCTGAACAATCCAAGACAACTGGTTTTCCGGCTAGGTTAGCAAGTTCCACTAAACTAGCATAATAATCAACTGGGAGCCCAGCTGGTAGACTACCTGAAATAGCTACTACTTCTACAGTATTAAGAAGTTCTTTGAAGTAAGCCAAGAAATCTTGTCCTTCTTTTTCTTGAACCTCAGGACCTTTTTCTAGGATTTCTGTTTGGTTTTCTCCATGTAGAATTGCGATACAGTTACGGGTTTCACCTTGAATAGAGAAGAAACGTTTGCTTACTTTGTCATCAATATTTTCTACTAAAAAATCACCTAGTTTACCACCGACAAGCCCAGTTGCGACTACAGAGTCACCAAATTCTGATAGGACACGAGTAACGTTAAGACCTTTACCACCGGCCGTCTTAGTTACATCTACAACACGGTTGACAGTGTCAATTTTTAATTCATCCAAAGGATAGGAAATATCAATGGATGGGTTCATTGTGACTGTTAAAATCATAAGTCACCTCTTAGTCGTGGTATTCACCGCGATCCCATTTTTCAAGGAATTCTGTAAAGAAGTTGGCATCCGTTTGATGATCGTTATGAGTTTCAACGTGTTGGATTTTAGCGATCAATTTTTTGTTTTCTTCTGATGGTTTGTATTCAGCGTTGATGAAAGCTTCAATGATATCACACATGAGCAATTCACCAGTGATTTTACCACCAAATCCGATAACATTGGCATTCAATTGTTCTTTTGCATATAGGGCACTTGTCATATCGCGAACCAAAGCAGAACGAACACCAGGAACCTTGTTAACAGCATTATTAATACCTACACCAGTTCCACAGATACATACACCAAGATCAGCTTGGCCACTAACTACTGCTTCACCAACTTTTTTACCAAAGATTGGATAGTGGGTACGAGCGTGGTCATAAGTACCAAAGTCGATGACTTCATGTCCTTTAGATTTCAAAAATTCTGAAACAGCCATTTTTTCATTTGTTACGATGTGGTCACATCCAATTGCAATTCTCATTAGTTATTCCCTCCGATTAATTGTATAAATCTAATATCATTTATCCTAACTCAAGAAAATCAAGATTAGCTTAGGAAGCGAGCTGCGAGCATAACTGAGGTTAGCTAAAGTGAGCTGACGACAGATTATCTTGATTTTTGAAGAGTATTAGCACATTTTGTTCAACATGTCGACCCTGATTTGGTGACGACCACCGTCGTATTTACCATTTACAAAGCCTTTAGCAATGTTTTTAGCCAATTCATCACCAACAAGTTGAGCACCCATCGTAATCATACGTGAGTTGTTGTGACCTCGAGTCATATAAGCTGAACGTTCATCAGAAACTTCTGCAGCAACCATTCCTTTGATTTTAGTAGCAACCATAAATGGACCTGCACCATAAGCATCAATGACGATACCAAGGTTTTGTTCTTCTTTCTTAACTTCTTCCGCAACTGCTAGAGTTACATCAACAAAGTCTTGACCTTCTGCTGTAACATCCACTACGTGGAAGTTTTCTTTTTCCAAGAAGTCTTTTACAACTTCTTTCAATCTTAAACCTGCAGCATCTGCACCAATAACAATAGCCATATTGTATACTCCTTTTTTATAATAGACCAGTAAAACTTTTTGATTCTAGCCTAAAAGAGACCTTTCTCAAATAGTTACTAGTAGTTTTGTTGACAATAATTTAAATTAAGAACAAATATCTTATTTGTTTCTTAATAAGCTTTCTACAGAGAAAAGCCAGAACAGTAATCTTGTTAAAATAAACACAAATTGTTCTTTATAAACATAATATACTACGATTAGTTGGAAAAGTCAACAATTTATGTTTGTTTTTGTTTATTTTTTATAAAATTTCAATATCGAACCCCATTTCTACTATAGTTTCCGCTTTTAGGATTTTAACATCCTTCTTATCTTCAAGTCGATCACCTTCTTCGAGCGAAGTAGATAGACCAGACCATGGTTCCAAAGCAATAAAAGGCCCTTTATTAAGAGTTGACCATACGATTAAATTTGGAAACTCTTTAAAATCTAGTTTCAAACCTTTATCATGTTTTCTCGAACGCAAAGCTACTGTGCGAGATTCCAACTTATCTAATGTCACAGCATCATAGCTAAAGAAGTCATAATTCAAGTCTATTTCTTTTTGATTATTTAACCAAGAATTTCTATCTTTGAAATCCAACATTCCTGTTTCTGGGAAAGGTTTTGGAACTGTACATGTTTCTGGCTTTTCAAATTCAAGATAGTAATCTTCATATATCTCGTCATCTAGTAAGGGACAGTTAAAACCAGGATGCCCACCGATAAAATATGGCATACTCTTTTCTGATTCTTTATTATAGATTTTATACTGAGTACGTATGGTTTTCCCAGTCACTGTATAAGTGATTTCTAAACGAAAATGATAAGGGTAATTTGCATACATCTCTTCATCGTCTTCAATAGCGAATGTAACAGAATTATCTGTTTGTTCTACTAATGTAAATTCTTTTTTTCTTACTAGACCATGTCGAGGAATTTTACCTTCTTTTTGACTACCATCTTCCTTATCATAAAGGACCATATCATTTCTTACTGAACCACATATTGGGAATAATACGGGTGCTTGCCCACTCCAATAAATTGGATCCCCCTGCCACAGATACTCTACATCATCTTTATCTTTTATAGAGGATAGCGCTCCTCCAAGTGTTTGAAACTCAACACATAATTGATCTGATTTTAATACAATCATAAGTCTTACCTCCAATTTTCTAAAAAAAACTAGGCTGCTGCTCCATAGTGGAAACTGACAACCTAGTTTTTACAATTTACATTTTTAGGAGCAAATTATTTTGCGTTTGCTGCGTATTCTTCGTTACGTTTGATCATTTGTTTTCTGTACCATGCAAAGATACCAACGTAGAATACAAGGAATACTACTGCGCCAAGGATAGCTTTGATATCACCAGTTGTAGCGTTACCAATTGCCCAACCAAATAGTTTTTCGATTGGTCCTTCAAGAGTTGAGTGAGTAATCAATTGTGATTGGTTCACACCTTCTGGGAAGGCACCTACACCTTTAGCAAGTTCTGTAGCGAATGGTGCAATAAGTGTACCTGAAAGAAGGAAGAGTGGCAACAAGAGTGTTCCGAAGATAATCATACGGAGCAATTTACCACGAGTAACTACCAAGAGAGCTGGAGTCACACCCATTGCGATGATACCAGCAAGTGGCAAGATACCATTTCCGACATTTGAAAGAAGCACTGCTTCAACCAACATGATTGGTGCAAGTACGTTCGCACAAGCCCAGATTTCAGCGCGACCAGCGATAAATGGCCAGTCAAGACCGATGTTGAATTTACGTCCTTGAAGACGTTTAGTAGCAACGTTTGTAATACCTTGTGAAAGTGGTTCTACGGCTGCGATGAACCATGAACCGATAAGTGAGAAGAGCTCCAAGCAGACACCGGCAGTCAAACCAAGTGACAACCAACCTTTAATTACAAGTTCCCATTTTTCCGCACCTTCTACACCTGCAACCGGATGTGGAGTTCCCATCACACCAATAACGATACCAAGGATGAAACCGATGAAGAATTTAGATCCCCAGAAACCGATTCTCTTGTTTAGTTTAGCAGCGTCGAAGTCGTATTTATCAAGACCTGGGAAGAGTTTGTCAAAAATCTTATCCAAAACCATGATAACTGGGTTCATCATGTAGTTCATGTGAGTTGAAGTCATTGGTGATGAACTTGGTGCGTTAAGTAGGTCATCAAATGTAGGTTTCATCAAGTCAGAGTTAATGATTTTAAGAACCCCAACAAGAACAACTGCTGCAGTCGCGATAAAGAGTGAAACTCCTTGGCTAACTCCATTGTTGTCAGCATACCATTTAATCAAAAGACCTGTGATAGACAAGTGCCAGATATCGAAGATATCAACATCAAGTGTGTCAGTTTTCTTCATTGCAAGCATCACAACGTTAACGATTAACATGATGAGCAAGAAGTAAAGTGTCCAAGCAGAACCCCAAGTGATTGTAGCAAGTGGTGCCCAACCAACGTCAGTAATATTTAACTGAATACCTGTGTTTTCAACGAATTTTGCAAGCGAAGCTGAGAAAGCTCCGTTAAGCATACCGATGATAGCACCGATACCAGTAAGTGCGATGGCAAGTTTGATACCACCTTCAAGCGCTTTGGAGAATTTCACTCCAAAGAGTAAAGCCAAGAGTGTCAACACGATCAGCATGATGACTGGTGCACCCATTTCCAAAATAGGTTTAAAGACCTCGTTGGCTATGTTAATAATGACGTCCATAATTTTTCCTCCCTTTATTTTTATGGAAACTTACAAAATAATAATTAACTTAATCCGTGTTCTTTGATTGCTGCTTCAATATTGTCATAGACTGGAGCGCTCATCGCTGGAATACGGAATAAGATAGGTCCAGCTTCTACTACTGGGATACCAGGGTCAAAACCTAAGTCTGTTGCAGCAATTGGTGTGAAGATATCATAACCTTTAATCAAGTCTTCGTTGACATCTTTAACCATAACTGCGTCACACTGTACGTCGTATCCACGGTTAGATAGCTCTTCTTCTAGAGCGCTTTTAATTTGGTGGCTTGAGTTGACACCTGCACCACATGCAGCAAGAATTTTAATCATTTGGATTTCCTCCGATTTTTATTTACTATTTATTTATGAATTTAAACAGTTGCTTCTGAGATATACTGGAACAAAGCTTCTGGTTCTGTAATCTTAGAAAGTGCTTCTAGATGACCATTACCTGTAAAGAAGTCCATCAATTGAGCGAGAATATTAGTTTGACTCGAACTTGAATTATTGATGATAAAGAAGAGTAATGATACTTCTACTTCCTTGTCAGGAGCAATCATGTTGTGGAATGTTACTGGTTTCGCTAAGCGTACCACAACAACGTTTTCAGTTAAATTATGAATCGTGTCTGTGTGAGGGATTGCTACATTCGGCAAGTCCTTCCCAAGAAATTCCATATCTAAACCGGTTGGGAACATTTTTTCACGTTCAATCAATGCCGATCGATAGGTATCCGTAACAACTTTCTTTTCTTCCAATAGGGTTGCAACTTGATCAAAGAGTTGCTCTTGATTATCTGCTTCTAAACAAAAAACTAAGTCTTTGCTGAAGAAATGATCTAATCCCATGACCTTCTCCCTTCATATTTAACTTTTATGATACAAGTATATCACTATATGAAACCGTTGTCAATATTTTTTGTTGCATTTTGTTTGATTTTTATTTTTTTTGTTTGATTGTAAACAGTTTGATTTTATACATATTCTTTAAAGGGTGAAAATAAATAAAAAAACAGGATAAATATCCTGTTTTAGTTTTAATTCTTTTTCACTGTCCAGCTTTCTTCTACTATTGGAGTAATTTCGTTTACGATTTCTAAATTACCTTCAAGAGTAACTAATCTAATCATATTATCATCCGACTTAAATAACCAAATAACTACTTTTCTACTATTATTATTATAATCTGCATAAATTTTGACGGCATCATAGCCCCCAATATTTCCCTTATCAGTTCTAACATTTGTAAATCTAGGATTTTCTTTTATCTTTTGTTCAAAATTGGTCTGCAAATTAGTGAGATCTTTTCCGTCTGCATTTATACTTTTAACTGAAATAGCATTCTTGTCAGTACCATCACTGTACATAAAATCAACATTATTCCCACCGGCATCACTTTGAACCCAAGATTTAGGTACTTTCATGTATCCATAATCATCTGATCCAATCCATTGTGTATCTTTAGTTGGAACGGTTGTTGTAGCTTCTGCTGTTTCCTGACTAGTAGTTTCCTGAACAATTGTGGTAGTTTCAGCTGTTACATCTTTTTTACCAGTATTTGTATTACAAGCAGCAAGAGTGATACCACAAAGCAAAAGTGTAGATAAAGTTATCAATTTTTTCATGATAATTCTCCTTTCACTACTATTCTAAAGCAAGAAGAACAAAGTGTCAAATATATTCTGTAAACTAGCAGTATTATCAAAAATACAATAAATCTACTATTATATTTACTAAAACTCATTCTTTTTTTTCATTGCAAAAAGCTCTAATCAGGAAATCTTTTTGATATCCTAAATAAAACTGGATAAAAAAAGAGCAGGAAAAATCCTGCCTTTTAAGCCTTTTTATTAGTCCAACTTTGTTCAATTAATGGAAGCATATTCTTTAAAACTTCAGGTGTTCCTTCTAGAGAAACGTATCTAAACTTTCCATCATCTGATTTAAAGATCCAGATCACTAGATATTTACCATTTTTAGCAATACAGTTTACGACATAGGCGTCATAACCACCAATTTTTGACTTAGATCCCCAAACTTTAGAGAAATCCTTGCTTTGTTGTTTAGTTTGATAAACACTAGTAGAAACTTGAACAGCGTCGAGAGCAGCATATTCACTTTCGCTAACACCTAAATGCTCTGGTTTAAAGGTATTTAAAGTTACAATATTGACGTCTGTTCCATCACAGTACTGGATATCGTCACCACCCTCAACTTCTGCAAAATGAATCCATGATTTTGGAACTTTTACGTAGCCATAATCATCTGACCCAATTACCTGGGTATCCTCAATCGTTGATTCGGCTACAGTTGTTGTTTCTTGGGCTGTAGTAGTTTCTTGAAATGTTGTTGTTTCTGAAGCCGCTTCTTTTTTAGATTTTGAAGTATTACAAGCAGCGAGGCAAAGGCAACACACTAAAAGTGTAGATAAGCTGACGATTTTTTTCATAATCCTTCTCCTTTCACCTATATTCTAATGAAAGAAAAGATAAGTGTCAAAAGATAACTGTTTTAGGAATTAATTATTCTTCATCCATACTCAAGACACTTAGGAAGGCTTCTTGAGGAACTTCTACTGATCCGATAGCTTTCATCCGTTTCTTACCAGCTTTTTGTTTTTCAAGGAGTTTACGTTTACGTGAAACGTCACCACCGTAACACTTGGCAAGCACATTCTTACGAAGGGCTTTGATATCAGTACGAGCCACAATCTTGTGTCCAATTGCAGCTTGAATGGGCACTTCAAATTGTTGACGAGGGATGATTTTTTTGAGTTTATCTACGATCAATTTACCACGTTCGTAGGCAAAATCTTTGTGAACGATAAAGCTAAGAGCATCAACCTTGTCTCCATTGAGAAGGATATCCATTTTAACCAGTTTAGATGGGCGATACTCTGACAATTCATAGTCAAAACTTGCGTACCCACGTGTTGAAGATTTGAGCTTATCAAAGAAATCAAAGACAATTTCAGCAAGTGGAATTTGATAGATAACATTCACACGATTATCATCAATATAATCCATTGTTACAAAGTCACCACGTTTGCGCTGAGCTAGTTCCATTACTGCTCCTACGAATTCTTGTGGTACCATGATTTGTGCTTTAACATAAGGTTCTTCAATGGACGCAATTTTGGTTGGGTCTGGAAACTCAGATGGATTCGATACATCCATAGACTCACCGTCAGTTTGATTGACCTTGTAGATAACGGATGGTGCAGTCATGATCAAGTCAATGTTGAACTCACGTTCCAAACGTTCCTGAATAACATCCATATGAAGAAGGCCAAGGAAGCCACAACGGAAACCAAAACCAAGAGCTTGCGATGTTTCGGGTTCAAACTGAAGACTAGCATCGTTCAACTGCAATTTTTCAAGGGCTTCACGAAGGTCATTGTATTTATTTGACTCGATTGGATAAAGACCTGCGAAAACCATCGGATTCATCTGCTTGTATCCAGATAGGGGTTCTGAAGCCGGGTTTGCCGCCAAGGTAACTGTATCACCGACACGAGTGTCTTGAACAGTCTTGATAGATGCTGCAATATAACCAACGTCACCTGTCGCAAGGAAGTCACGTCCTACTGCTTTGGGTGTGAATATTCCGACCTCAGTAACATCAAAGGTTTTACCATTGCTCATGAGCTGAATCTTATCACCTGGCTTAACAACTCCATCCATGACACGAACTTGGAGGATAACGCCACGATAAGCATCGTAAACTGAGTCAAAAATCAAAGCTTTTAATGGTGCTGATACATCACCAGTTGGTGCTGGAACTTTTTCTACAATTTGCTCTAAAATATCTTCAATTCCAATCCCAGCTTTTGCTGAAGCTAATACAGCCTCACTAGCATCCAGACCGATGACATCTTCAATTTCTGTACGCACGCGCTCTGGATCTGCAGCAGGCAAGTCAATCTTGTTAATAACTGGAAGGATCTCCAAATCATTATCTAAGGCAAGGTAAACGTTAGCTAATGTTTGAGCCTCAATCCCTTGAGCAGCATCAACGACCAAAATTGCGCCCTCACAGGCAGCTAGAGAACGTGATACCTCATAAGTGAAGTCCACGTGTCCTGGTGTGTCAATCAGGTGGAAAATATAGGTTTCGCCGTCTTTGGCAGTATAATTAAGCTCGATGGCATTCAGTTTGATAGTAATCCCACGCTCTCTCTCTAGGTCCATACTATCAAGAAGCTGAGCTTGCATTTCACGACTAGAAACCGTCTCTGTAGCCTCCAAAATACGGTCTGCCAATGTTGACTTCCCATGGTCAATATGCGCAATAATGGAAAAGTTTCGGATCTTCTCCTGACGTTTTTTCAATTCTTCTAAATTCAAGATTCTCTTCCTTTCAGGGTATCTATTAATTATAAATTGTTTTTATGTTTTTGACAAGACCATAATACCCTGTAGAGAGTATTAATCTTCAGCAACAAAGCCGTCATTTTCGATGAAATAGTGGTCTGTCATACCTTGGTCAGTAAAGACAATTCCATGAAGGACACCACCATAGACAGCTCCTCCATCCATTCCGATTTTTCCATCTTCTGTCATCCAAAGTTCTGCAGTTCCTGGTTTTTGATCCAAAAGTCCGTAGACTGGTGTATGACCAAAAACAATTGTTTTTCCTGTATGATTAACTGCTTCGTGGAATGGTTTTCTGAGCCAGACTTTCTTGTAATCTGTAGTTTCATGCCAATCATCCAAAGTTAAATCAATTCCAGCATGAACAAAGATATACTGATCCGTTTCAATCACGAATGGCATTTGTCGGATAAAAGCAACCAAGTCTGCTGCTTCAGTTTCTACACGCTTAGCATCTGCTACTCCATCTACTAGTGCATCCAGTGGACGACCTAAAATAGAATTAATAGTTGTATCCCCACCATTACGACGATAGTGGTCATAGCTTTCTTCAGGATTATCCAACCAAGTTAAAAACATGTACTCGTGATTTCCTGAAATGCAAATCGCTCCTTGATTTTCTACTAAGTCTTTGACCATTTCAAGAACACGACGACTATCTTCCCCTCTATCAATCAAATCTCCAAGAAAGAGTAATTGAGTCTTACCATCCCATGTTTTTAGAAGGTCCTCGAGCATTCCTGCTTTTCCGTGAACATCTCCAATTACATAATAGTCTGTCATTTATTTCTCCTTACTTTGTAACAATTCTCTCGCTTGACTAAGTGCTGCTTCAGTCACATTCTCACCAGCCAACATTTTAGCAACTTCTTCTACTCTTTCCTCGACTGTCAACAAGCGAACTGTTGAAACAGTTGAATAATCATTACTTATCTTTTCAATAAAGAACTGATAATCTGCAATCGCAATGACTTGAGGAAGATGAGATATAGCTAATACTTGACCATTCTGACCAATTTTATGAATCTTTTGAGCGATTGCTTGAGCTACACGACCTGAAACTCCTGTGTCCACTTCATCGAATACAATACTGGTCTTACCTTCCTTACGAGAAAAAGCAGACTTAATCGCCAACATGAGGCGAGACAACTCTCCTCCAGAAGCTACTTTGACCAATGGTTTAAAAGCTTCTCCAGGGTTGGTGGAGATGTAAAATTCAACACTTTCATTTCCTTCACGAGTAAACTTACCTTTAGTAAATTGAACCTGAAACTGAGCCTTATCCATATAAAGGTCTTTGAGTTCTTGCTGAATCTCAATTTCTAATTGTTGAGCTAAGTTATGTCGAGCAGATGCAAGCTTAGTTGCTAAGTCAACTAGACTTACTTCCAATTTTTTGAGTTCTACTTCCATATCATCTGAAGATAAATGATTGCCAGTCAAAAGGTTGTATTCTTCTGTGATTTTAGCAAAGTACATCAAGACATCGTCAACATTCCCACCATACTTACGTGTAACGGCGTGAATGAGATCTAAACGGCTTTCAATCTGCATTAGACGATTACCGTCGAAATCAAGACTTTCAATAATATCCTCTAAGCGTTTTGTAACATCTTCTAGAACATAATAAGATTCAGATAAGGAAGTAGAAATTTCACGATATTCTACATCATACTCTTCTAAACTTTCCATATCATTCATAGCTGAACGCACGTTAGCTAGACTTGAAAATTCTTCATTATCTAACATTGTATAAGCATTAGTCAACGTATCAGCAATATTTTTATGATTTAGAAGTTTATCTCGTTCTTTGTTTAGTTTGAGGTCTTCACCTGGCTGTAAGGACGCAGATTCAATTTCAGCCATCTGAAATTCCAACATTTCAATACGAGCCTTGTGCTCTTCTTGATTTTTCTTAATCTCAAGAAGTTGCTTGCGCATTTTACGATAAGCATCAAAGTTTGTCTGATAGGCTTGCTTCAGTTCCAGAAAATCTGCATCACCAAACCCATCAAGCATCTGAATGTGCAATTGGGGACGCATTAACTCTTCTTGATCATGTTGGCCATGGATATCAACAAGATACTGTCCAATTGAGCGAAGAACAGATAGATTAACCATCTGTCCATTGACACGACTAACACTACGCCCGTTTTGTAAAATTTCACGACGGATGATGATTTTATCACCTAACTCTATTCCTTGCTCATCAAAAATCATTTGCAAAGCATGACTGTTTTCAACTGAGAAAAGACCTTCGATTTCAGCCTTAGGAGCACCATGACGAATAACGTCCGTTGTAGCTCTTGCTCCCAGCATCATATTCATAGCATCGATGATGATAGACTTCCCAGCACCGGTTTCCCCCGTCAGAACTGTCATTCCCTTCTCAAAATTAAGTGAAATAGCCTCAATGATGGCAAAGTTTTTAATTGAAATTTCAAGTAACATAAGGTCCTACCACTTTTTAACTTGCTCAACAATCTCTATAGCTGCTTCTTCAGTTCTTGCCACAATTAAAATTGAGTTATCATCTGCTAAACAGCTAAAAATCATATCCGAAAATGTTTGAGTCAATTGACTTTTTACAAAAATTGTATTCCCAGGAATAACATCTAAGTTGATGAGATTACCCATTCTTTCGAAACTTTCAATATTGTTCTCAGCTAACTGTAAACTTTTAACTACTGACTTTGGTAATTCATAGACATATGTATTGTCTTTCAAAGGAATTTTTACAATCCCTAATTCTTTGATATCACGTGAAACAGTTGCTTGAGTAGCAGAGATGCCTGCTTCTCTCAAGTGTTCAACGATTTCTTCTTGTGTGCCGATTTGATAATCCGTCACAAATCTTCTAATCTTTTCAAGTCTTTCTTTTTTATTCATCTTTAAACTCTCTATGTGCTTTTTCTACTACTTTTTCTATTTCAGAAACTACTTGGTTGCTTGCATGTTCTTCTTTACGTAAATAAGCAAGAAATTCAATATTCCCGTGTCCACCTTGAATAGGAGAGAAATCCAATTCTAAGACTGAGAATCCTTCATCAACTGCCATTTTAGTAACTGATTCTAAAACATTTTGGTGAACTTTGGCATCTCTGATAATTCCATTTTTACCAATCTGTTCTCGGCCTGCTTCAAACTGTGGTTTTATGAGTGCAACAACTTGTCCTTGATCGGCCAATATTCTATGTAGAGCCGGTAAAATGAGACTCAAAGAAATAAAACTCACATCGATACTTGCGAAACTTGGCTCTTCTTCAAAATCAGTTTTTTCAGCATAGCGGAAGTTAAATTGCTCCATGCTGACAACACGTGAATCTTGGCGTAATTTCCAGGCTAGCTGATTGGTCCCAACATCAACGGCATAAACCAGTTTTGCACCATTTTGAAGCATGACATCCGTAAAGCCTCCTGTTGAAGCGCCGATATCAATGGTCGTATTGCCTTCAACTGATATGTCAAATTTTTCTAAAGCCTTCTCAAGTTTCAGGCCGCCTCGACTAACATACTTGAGTTTCTCACCCTTGAGTTTTAATTCAGTATCATCAGGAATTTTTTCTCCTGGTTTATCAAAACGCTCACCATTAAGGACTGCAATCACTAATCCAGCCATTACGCCCCGCTTAGCCTGTTCTCTTGTTTCAAATAAACCTTGTTTGTAGGCAAGTACATCTACTCTTTCCTTAGGCATTGATTCTCAAACTTTCTACTATTTTTACAATTGGTTCTTTATCAAAGTCAACTAATTGGCTAATCACGTCTAACTTTTCATTAGCCTGATCCAAAGTTCGGTTACAAAAAACTTTTGCCTCATCCAATCCTAACAAAGCAGGATAGGTTGATTTCTCAGCTTGCAAATCTTTTTGTGGTGTTTTACCAATTTCCTCAAAACTAGCAGTAACATCAAGGATATCATCTCTCACTTGAAAAGCAAGCCCAATCAGCTCTCCAACTGTTTTCAACTGTTTTTGAAGATTTTCATCCAATCCTGCAATAACTCCTGCCGCTTGAAAAGGGAAGGCTAAGAGTTTACCCGTTTTATTAGCATGGATGGTCTGAAGTTCTTCTAGGTTTAAATGTTTACCTTCACCTTCCATATCCAAAACTTGGCCAGCGACCATCCCCATACTTCCAGAAGAAAGGGACAAAGAAGCTATTAAATCTACCTTAATTTCGTTTGGCAAGTCTGCTTGCGCTATCAAAGCATAAGGATCTAAAAAGAGGGCATCTCCTGCTAAAATTGCTAGTGCTTCACCAAACTTCTTATGGTTGGTTAAACGCCCACGACGAAAATCATCATCATCCATAGCAGGAAGATCATCATGAATTAAGCTTCCTGTGTGAATCATCTCAAGCGCTGCTGCAATCTGGGCATGAGCTATAGTGATTGGCACCTGCAAAGACTCCAACACTTCTAAAAGCAGATAAGGACGGATCCTTTTACCACCTGCATGAATAGAATAGAGAACAGCTTCTCTGAGATTAGCAGCTAATTGCTGGTCTCCATAAAACTCCTCAAGAGCTGACTCAACCAAAGCTAATTTTTCTTGCTTGTTCATAGAAGTTCGCTTTCTGTTCCATCTTCTTGCATGACTTTAACCAAGGTCTTTTCAGCTTTATCAAGTGTCGCTTGCAATTCTTTTGATAATATCATCCCTTTTTGAAAAGCAGCAATGGCATCTTCTAGTGCAATTTCACCATTTTCTAAACTCTGAACAATCGTTTCAAGTTCTGCTAAGTTTTCCTCAAATTTCTTCTGTTTTGACATCTTTAACCTCTAATTCTACCTGACCATCTCGCATCATCAACATCACCTGGTCATTTTTTTTCAAATCATTTGCTGAAGATACCACGGTATCCTCTTTTTTAACAATCGCATAACCCCTTGCTACGATACGACTCGTATCTAACATGAGTAGAGCTTCTGACAAGCGTTTTACTTCAGCAACCTTGGCATCATAGATCACAGCCATCCGGCTACGCATTAATTTTTTTAGCTGTTGAATATGGTCTTGGTAGCGCTGAATCTTAACATTTGGCGATAATTGCTCCAAACGGTGAATTTGAGCTTGAACCTTCTGTTGATTTCTAACTAACTCACCATTCAATCCCTGCTTCAGTCGAAGCATTAACTGATCCAAACGTTGCAGATATCCATCATATAAACGCTCTGGTTGTTTAAAGATGACTGATTGACTAAGCCCTCTCAAGGCTTCTTTTTTCTTTGATAAAGTATTTTGTACAGCAGTAGCCATTCGTTTCTCTTGATTTTTAAGGTAGGTCAGTAGATCTAACTTAGTCACAGGTGTAGCTAACTCTGCTGCAGCAGTTGGTGTTGCTGCTCTCTTGTCAGCAACAAAATCAGCCAAGGTTACATCTGTTTCGTGGCCCACACTTGAAATAATAGGAAGACGCGATTCAAAGATAGAACGCACTACAATCTCTTCGTTAAAAGCCCAAAGATCCTCAATTGATCCACCACCACGACCAATGATCAGAACATCTAAGTCTTCTCGTTCATTAGCTCTAGCAATGTTACGGGCAATCTCCTCTGCTGCCCCTTCGCCTTGAACCTTGGTAGGATATAAAACAATCTCAACCCCTGGGAAACGTCTGCTAACGGTAGTAATAATATCCTGTATAACAGCACCACTACGACTAGTCACAACCCCTATGCGTTTTGCAAACTGAGGGATTGCTTGTTTAAAGCGTTCTTGAAAAAGGCCTTCTTCTGATAATTTCTTTTTTAATTGTTCGAACTGAATCGCAAGAGCCCCTACACCATCAGGCTCTGCCTTTTCAATGATGATAGAGTAGCTCCCACTTGGTTCATAGACTTGGACACGACCGATAACATTGATCTTCATCCCCTCTTCCAAATCAAAACCTAGTTTCTGATAAATACCTGACCAAATAGTCGCTTGGATTACTGCTCGATCATCTTTTAGAGAAAAATATTGATGAGTTGGACGCTTCCGGAAGTTAGAGACCTGACCAGTTAAATAGACCCTCTCCAAGTATGGGTCTTTATCGAATTTCATTTTCAGATACTTAGTCAAAGTTGTTACCGACAAATATTTTTCCATCTCAACCTCCTTCTTTCTCTAGTTTTTCCTGGGTATTATTATACCAAAAAAACGTTTAAAAATCTCTCTTTTCACCTCTAGAATACGAAAACAAGACTGGATTTCTTTGGGCTTGTCTAATAATATACAAAAGCCCTCGGAAAAATCCAAGGGCTTTAATTAGTTCACTGAACTAGATTATTTTTTCAAGTTGTAGAATGATTTCAATCCACGGTATTCAGCTACTTCACCAAGTTGATCTTCGATACGAAGCAATTGGTTGTATTTAGCGATTCGGTCAGTACGTGAAAGTGAACCAGTCTTGATTTGTCCTGCGTTTGTTGCAACTGCGATGTCAGCGATTGTTGAATCTTCAGTTTCACCTGAACGGTGTGATACAACGGCAGTGTAACCAGCTTCTTTCGCCATTTCGATAGCGTCGAATGTTTCAGTAAGAGTACCGATTTGGTTAACTTTGATAAGGATTGAGTTAGCAGCACCTTCTTCGATACCTTTTTCAAGGTAAGAAGTGTTTGTTACGAAGAAGTCGTCACCAACCAATTGAACTTTACCACCAAGACGTTCAGTAAGAGCTTTCCAACCGTCCCAGTCGTTTTCGTCCATACCATCTTCGATAGTGATGATTGGGTATTTGTTTACCAATTCTTCAAGGTAGTCGATTTGTTCAGCAGCAGTGCGGACAGCAGCTCCTTCACCTTCGAATTTAGTGTAGTCGTATACTTTGCGTTCTTTATCGTAGAATTCTGATGATGCACAGTCAAATCCGATAAATACGTCTTTACCTGGAACATAACCAGCAGCTTCGATAGCAGCAAGGATTGTTTCTACACCATCTTCAGTTCCTTCGAAACGAGGAGCGAATCCACCTTCGTCACCTACAGCTGTTTCAAGACCACGAGATTTAAGGATTTTCTTAAGAGCGTGGAAGATTTCAGCACCCCAACGAAGAGCTTCTTTGAATGTAGGTGCACCAGCAGGTACGATCATGAATTCTTGGAAAGCGATTGGAGCATCTGAGTGAGAACCACCGTTGATGATGTTCATCATTGGAGTTGGAAGAACTTTAGTGTTGAATCCACCAAGGTAGCTGTAAAGTGGGATTTCAAGGTAGTCAGCAGCAGCGCGAGCTACAGCGATTGACACACCAAGGATTGCGTTTGCACCCAATTTACCTTTGTTAGGAGTACCGTCAAGAGCGATCATAGCACGGTCGATAGCTTGTTGATCACGTACATCGTAGCCGATAATTGCTTCAGCAATGATGTTGTTTACGTTGTCAACAGCTTTTTGTGTACCAAGACCACCGTAACGAGATTTGTCACCGTCGCGAAGTTCAACTGCTTCGTGTTCACCAGTAGAAGCTCCTGATGGAACCATACCACGTCCGAAAGCACCTGATTCAGTATAAACTTCTACTTCAAGTGTTGGGTTACCGCGTGAGTCTAGGACTTCGCGAGCGTAAACATCAGTAATAATTGACATTTTTTACTCTCCTTTGAGTTAAATTATTTTACACCTCTATGATACATCAAAAAGATACCTTTTTCAAGAAAAAACGTTATCTTTGTGCAAATTTTCCTTAAGTTTGTTAAGTAATCGCTTTCTTTTCCGCCTTATCTATAGACTTTTATGATATACTATATTTATGACTGATATATCAAAACAAATATTAGAAAAAGCTCATGGTGGACTTAAGTTAAATCCAGACGAACAAAGACGCTTTCTTGGTACCTTTGAAGAACGTGTTCTTGGTTACGCTGAACTCGCTACTGCGAATGATGACAAATTTCAAAAAGGTTTTTTGACTATTTTGGAGACTTTTAAAAAAGAAACCGAACCTCTATTTGTCAAAATTTCTCCTCAAGTTGAATTTGACAAACAAGTCTTTTATCTAAAACATGCCAAAGATTCTGATTGCCAAGCAACTATCGTTTCTGAAGATCATAACTCTTCTCCTTTCGGACTGGTTATCCATAGCGATGTTCCGGTTCAAACAAGTGAAAAAGACCTCAGAAAGGCCTTTTCAGACTTATGGCAAGAGCAAGAGACGAAAGCTCCTACTTCTCTCTGGAAAAAATGGTTTGGTTAACTCTATCTCAAAGACATGATTCGTGCGATACTTGCAGCTGTATTTTCTAGATTAACAGCTGCTTTTTTTAGACTGTCTGCTAACGGTTCGCTTTTTTCAAGTATGGAAAAAGCTGCGACTATATTCTCAAATGGTAAAGGGGGTAAATCCTCATCTAAACTACCACAAATAGCAATAACTGGAACACCATTTGGTGTTCTTTTTGCTACTCCAATTGGCGCCTTTCCAGCTAGACTTTGCGAGTCCAGTCTACCTTCGCCAACGATAACTAGGTCGGCATCAGTAACTTTTTGATCGAAGTTTATCAAATCCAAACAAGTTTGGATACCAGATACAATCTCTGCTCCAGCGAAGGCACACAAACCAGCGGCAATTCCACCACCTGCTCCTGCACCATCTAATTTTAATATTTCGGGTCCAACTTTACTATAGAAGTCTTTAATAGCAGCATCAACTTCTTGAAATTCAGATGGATCCAATCCCTTTTGTTTCCCAAATGTAAAGGTAGCACCATAAGGTCCACAAAGCGGATTGGTAACATCTGCAAGTATTTTTATATGTACATCAGAAGGAATTTGAATTACTCCCTCCTTCAAAATTTTCCTGATATCAAATAGTGATAGACCATTTGCTTGAAGTACAATTCCGTTTTTGTCATAAAACTGGTAACCAAGTCCTGAAGCAATGCCAATTCCACCATCGTTACTAGCCGTACCACCGACACCAACGTAGATATCTTTGATTCCTTGTTCTATCAAATGGAGAATAAGTTGACCAATTCCCTTTGTTTGAATCTCTAGAGGATTACGTTTATCAAAAGGGATTTTAGCAAGACCCACTAAATTTGCAACTTCAAATAGAGCTAAATCTCTTTTTTGAAAGTAAGACATCAAAACCTCATCACCAAAAGGTCCAGTTACCTGGACTCTTTTTTCTTCCAAACCTAGAGAACTTTTAATGGCGTCTACTGTTCCTTCACCTCCATCACCAACAGGTAAAAGTAAACATTCAGCATCCGGTATCACCCTTTTAAATCCTCTTTTTATAGCTTCTGCTACTTCGTTTGCAGGTAGACTCTCTTTGAAAGAATCTGGCGCGATAACAACTTTCATTTCGATTCCTCTTTCTATCTAAAGGAAGTCTATCATTTCCAAAACTTTCCCAAAATCTCTCTCATCTACCTGAATATTTATTTCCTTATTCACAATATCCTTGGCACAAAAAGCTACTCCAAGCCCTGCTCTTTTAAGCATTTTTAAGTCATTAGCTCCATCACCGATAGCTATCGTTCTCTCGAAAGGCACTTCTAATTCTTTAGCCCACCTTATAAGTCTTTCTTCTTTAACTTCTCTGCTTATAATAGGGTCAATTAGATTTCCAGTTAAATGATCATCTCTGATTTCCAGTTGATTAGCAGTATATAATGAAATCCCCAAATCTTTTGCTAATCTTTCTACAATAGTGGTAAATCCACCTGATACTAAACCGACTTCTATCTGATTTTCTTGAAGAACTTTAATAAACTGGGCAGCGTTCTTACTAAGATGAAGCTCATGATAAATCTTATCAAAAACATTGATAGAGAGACCTTTAAGAAGAGAAACACGTCTTTTTAAACTTGCTTCGAAGTCTAATTCTCCTCTCATAGCTTGAGCTGTTAGCAGGGCAACTTCTTTTTCGCATTCTGCCTCTTTCCCTAATAAATCAATAACCTCTTCTTCTATCAGAGTTCCATCTACATCGAGCACACAGAGTCCTCTAGCTTTATTCATTTATTCCCCATACTTTCATCATCTCAAAAAATCGTATGAAACCATCATACGATTTTATTTATTTAATTTGCTAAGCTGTGATACAAATCAAGATAAGACTGACAAGCTGTATCCCAAGAAAAGTCACATTCCATAGCTTGGACTTGAAGTCTCTTCCAAACGTCAGGATGATTATAGTAAACATCCAAAGCAGTTTGAAGAGCCCAGTTAAGCCAGTATGACGTCAAGTTGTCAAAACTAAATCCTGTACCCGTTCCTTCAATTGGATTAAACGGTTGGACAGTATCTCTCAACCCGCCCACCTCATGAACAAGTGGTAATGTTCCATAACGCATAGCCATCATTTGAGAAAGTCCACAAGGTTCAAAACGACTTGGCATGAGGAAAATATCACAGGCTGCATAAATTTCTTGTGCTAGCTTGACATCAAAGGTAATATTGGCAGATAGTTTATCTGGGAATACTTGACCAAACCATGAGAAGGCTTGTTCAAAACCAGGATCACCTGTACCCAAGAGAACGATTTGAACATCCTCTTGAAGCATGCGATGCAAACCTTCAACAACGACATCAAAACCTTTCTGTCTTGTTAAACGCGACACAATACCAATCATTGGAACATCGGGACGAACTGGAAGACCAACTTTCTCTTGAAGTTTAGCTTTATTCTGACCTTTTCCTGATAGATCTGATTTATTAAAATGATAATCCAACAAAGGATCCGTTTCTGGATTATAAAGATCCGTATCGATTCCATTTACAATACCAGAAACCTTACCAGACTCCATTCGTAAAATCTGATCCAAGCCACATCCAAACTCTGTTGTCATGATTTCATAAGCATAGCTTGGCGAAACAGTAGATACACGATCTGCATAGAGGATACCAGCCTTCATCCAGTTCAGGCAGTCATTCCAGCGAACTGTACCATCTGCATAGCGTTCAAAACCAACTCGGAACAAATCCCAAAGCATACCTTCAGAGAATTGACCTTGGAATTCCAGGTTGTGGATCGTTAAGACAGTCTTAATGTTTTGATAGGCTTGAATCCATCTGTATTTTTCCTTCAACAAGAAAGGAATCATAGCTGTATGATAATCATGAGCATGAAGAACATCTGGGATAAATCCAATACGCTCCATAGCTTCCAGAGCCGCAAGTTGGAAGAAGGCAAAACGTTCACCATCATCGAAATCACCATACACATGACCACGGAAGAAATAATACTGGTTGTCAATAAAGTAGAAGGTAACACCATTTAGAACAGTCTTCTTAATGCCACAAAATTGTCTACGCCAACCAACGTATACTTCAAATTGAAGAACATCTTCAATTTGATCACCAAACTTGGCTTCCACCATGTCATAGTATGGCAGTATAACAGCAACTTCATGACCAGCTTTAACTAATGATTTTGGAAGAGCCCCGATAACATCTCCCAAGCCACCTGTTTTAGAAAAAGGGGCTCCTTCGGCTGCTACAAATAAAATTTTCATGAAAGAATGTCCTCTGTTACTTTTTCACCTTTTTTGATGACAACAGGATTTTCTGCTGTACCACGAATAACAACTCCATCAGCTACTTCAGCACCCTTATCAATAATTGCATACTCAACTTGAGCACCTTCACCAATGACAACACGAGGGAAAACAATAGATTCTTTAACTAAGCTATCTTTATGAATTTGAACATTACGTGAAACAACTGAACGAACAACCTTACCTTCGACAATACTACCAGAAGCAAACTGCGAAGTATTTACTTCACAACCAGGTGCATAATAAGTTGGTTCTTCGTTTTTCACCTTTGTGTGAATCTTTTGATTTGGAGAGAATAGAGAGTAGAATTTATGCAGATCAAGCATATCAATATTGGCTTGGTAGTATGTTTCTACAGAATGAATATTTGCCAAGTAACCAGTATACTCGTATGCAAAAGCACCTGATTCTACTGCTAAGTCACGTAGAACATAACGTAGTTTTTCTGGGTGTTCTTTCTGAGCTTCTTGTTCCAGACGTTCAATCAACCATTGAGTATCTACAACAAAGATATCCGTTGACATGTTGTAGTATTCTTGTTCAGCTTTTTTATCGAAGAGTTTGTGAGAGAGCACGTGGTCAGTTTCATCAATATCTAGGATAGCATTTACTTCTGAAATATCCTTTTTAGGTAGTTTCTTATAAACAACCGTAATAGGAGATTTTGTAGTATTATGCAAATGGAAAACCTGAGTAAGATCAATATTTACCAAAACGTCACAGTTCAAGGAAACCGTTTGGTTAGATCCAGAACGTTTTAAATAAGTCAAGAGTTGTTGATAATACTCTTTACCAACAGTACTACTTTCCACACGAGTATTGTAGATTCCAAGATAGTAGTGGCTAAGAAGGGTATTCAAGCCCCATTCACGTCCTGAACGAATGTGGTCAAATACAGAGCTGATGTTATCTTGTTGGAAGATTCCAAAGACACTTCGAACACCAGCATTTGCTAAACTTGAGAGTGGGAAGTCAATCAAACGATACTTTCCTCCAAATGGCAAACTTGCCACTGGACGGTTACTTGTCAAGGTTGACATATCATGGAAACCAACGGTATTTCCTAAAATCGCTGAATATTTATCAATCTTCATCTGTTGCTACCCCCACTACTTCGTTATATCCGACTACTTGTACTTCTTCTGTACCATCAATTTCAACACCATCGGCAATAATTGCACCTTCACCGATGATTGCACGTGTAATTTTAGCACCTCTACCGATAACTGCTCCACTCATGATGACAGAATCAACAACTTCTGCTCCCTTACGCACTTGAGCAGCTGTAGAAAGAATGGAATGTTTTACAGTACCATTCACGTAACATCCATCTACTACTAGAGAGTCTTCTACTTGAGCAAATTCTCCAAGGAAGTTTGGTGGAGCGATAAGGTTACGAGAATAAATTTTCCATTGACGATTTCGGCTATCTAGAGCATTTTCTGGAGAGATGTATTCCATATTTGCTTCCCAAAGAGATTCGATTGTACCAACATCCTTCCAGTATCCATTAAATTCATAAGCATAGACACTTTCACCTGTCTCAAGATAATTTGGAATAACATTCTTTCCGAAATCAGACATATCTAGGTTAGCCTTTTCAGCTGCAACTAGCATGTTGCGAAGTCGTTTCCAGTCAAAGATATAAATCCCCATTGATGCCTTGGTTGATTTTGGTTGGGCAGGTTTTTCTTCGAATTCAACAATGCGATTATTAGCATCTGTATTCATGATACCGAAACGACTAGCTTCTTTTAGTGGTACATCCAAGACAGCTACTGTCAAGCTGGCATTGTTATCCTTGTGTGATTGGAGCATATCATCGTAGTCCATCTTGTAGATATGGTCTCCTGAAAGAATCAAAACATACTCAGGATTAATGCTATCGATATAGTCAATATTTTGGTAAATCGCATGACTTGTACCTTCAAACCAACGATTTCCTTCACTTGCAGAGTAAGGTTGAAGGATAGAAACACCTGAATCAATTACATCAAGACCCCAACTAGAACCATTACCTATGTGGCTGTTGAGAGCTAGTGGTTGATACTGTGTAATAACCCCAACATTATGGATGCCAGAGTTGGCACAGTTAGAAAGAGCAAAGTCAATGATACGATAGCGCCCACCAAATTGCACAGCAGGTTTTGCAATGCTTTGAGTGAGTTTACCGAGACGAGTTCCTTGCCCACCGGCAAGGATTAAAGCTAGCATTTCATTCTTCATTTTCTACTCCTTTTTGAGATTTATTTGATTCTTTTTTAGCGGGTTTCAAGCGACGTTTGATTTTCCAGATACTTGCCCCCATAGCTGGTAAAGTAAAGGTCAAAGTCTGCTCATAATCCTTCCATAACCCTTCTTGAGTTTGAACGGTTTGGTTATGCTCTTTCCACACACCACCCCATTGTTCTAGCTCTGTATTCCAAATTTCTTCATACACACCTGCAACTGGCAGTCCAATTGTGAAATCAGGACGTTCGACTGGTGCCATATTAAAGACACAGACTAGCATCTCGCCTTTCTTTCCTTTACGAATAAAGGAAAGAACACTCTGATCTCTATTATCTGCATCGATAATTTCAATTCCATCATAGCTTGTATCAATTTCCCAAAGACAACGGTGGTCCTTATAAAGTTGATTCAACTGAGATGTGAAGTATTTCATCTTGGCATTCATTGGATCTTCAAGGTTTGACCATTCTAATTGCTCTTCTGATTTCCACTCTAAGAATTGACCGAATTCGCTACCCATAAAGAGCAATTTCTTACCAGGGTGACAAATTTGATAAGTATAAAGATTTCTAAGGCCTGCAAATTGATTGTAACGATCCCCCCACATCTTATGCATCATACTCTTCTTACCATGTACAACCTCATCATGTGAGAATGGTAGGAGATAATTTTCATTAAAGACATACATAAAACTGAAGGTTACAAGGTTAAAATCATACTTGCGGTAAATTGGATCTTCTTCGTAGAAACGTAAGATATCATTCATCCAGCCCATGTTCCACTTGTAGTCAAATCCAAGACCACCCATCTCTTTCGGACCTGTTATTTTAGTTGCCGAAGAGCTTTCTTCTGCAATCATCATGACATCAGGGTGAGCTAGCTTAATAACAGTATTTAACCGCTGAAGGAAATAATAGCCTTCGTAGTTAAGATTTCCACCGTCTTTATTTGGTGTCCAAGGTGCATTATCATAATCAAGATAAAGGATATTACTTACGGCATCAACACGGATACCATCTAAATGATAAAAATCAATCCAGAACTTAATGCTAGAAATTAGGAAAGATTGTACTTCGTTTTTCCCTAAGTCGAAGTTTAATGCCCCCCAACCATAGTTATGAGCTTTATTATGGTCTTGATATTCAAAAGTCGGAGTTCCATCATAGTAGGCTAAGGCATCATCATTGATTGTAAAGTGACCTGGAACCCAGTCCACGATAACACCGATATTGTTTAAGTGACACTCCTCAACAAAGTCTTGAAACTCTTCTGGTCTTCCGTAAGAATGTTCTAAACCGAAATATCCCATCAGTTGATAGCCCCAACTTAAACCTAGCGGGTGAGCCATCAAAGGCATAAACTCAATATGAGTGTAGTTCATTTCAACTAAGTAAGGGATCAACTCTTCTTTTAATTGAGCAAAACTATATGGAGTTCCATCTGGATTTCGTTTCCACGAACCAGCATGGGCTTCGTAAATATTAACTGGTCTTTCGAAGAATCCCAAACGTTTTCTACGAGCTAACCAAAGTCCATCCTTCCATTTCTTTTCTGGAATTTCTGTTAACACAGCCCCTGTTCCTGGACGTGCTTCATACCGAACAGCTAAAGGATCAATCTTCATAAGCTGATGACCGTTAGCCCGTGTGATATGATATTTATAAATCTGACCTTCTTGGGCAAAAGTTGTAAAAACTTCCCAAACTCCAGATTCGTTTCGAACCATAGGGATTTGATTTTCAACCCAATTCGTGAAATCACCGACTAGATGAACAGCCTGCGCATTCGGAGCCCAAACTCGGAATGTGTAACCCCATTCCCCGTCTTTCTCCTCACGATGTGCGCCCAAATAGTGCTGAAGATGGAAATTTTCGCCTGTTGTAAAAGTTCTTAAAGCTTCTAATGTATCCATAAATCCCCCTTTATATTGTAAGCGTTTTCTATATTTCTATTATACTATCTTTTAAGAAAACTTTCAACCAATTTCCGAATTATCATAAATATTTTTTAGAAAATCTTCAAGTAATTATCTTGACATTTCTTATATTTTCAGTATTTATTGATATTCTACCTTGATATCAGTTTTTGTAGCATTAAATCACTTACATTATTTTTTTCAATCCTAATTTTGCAAAACAGATACTTAAAAAACTTAACGTTATTTTCATGAATCAAACTTTTTGTTCGGATAAAGTATCTTAAGTACAATTTTATCAAATTTTCTGAAATTTTCAACTATTTTTAGTAATATTCCCATATTTTTTATTAGGACAAATTTATATATAAAAAAACTCAAGATTAATCTTGAGTTTTATTTTTTTTAAACTAAAACATTCATAACTGCAACGCTCACATTATCAAGAGTGTTTTCTTGATTTGAACGACTATTTGTTACCAACATTTCTAGATTTCCAGCATTTTCATAATAGAAAGATGCACCTTTGGCATTAAATACAACCAAGAAATGTTCTTTAGTTCCCTGAATCTCATAGACAATCCAGCCACTATTTTCAATAGCTGTGTGAACAAAGACGTGACGGTATACTTCCTCGTATGTAGGATATGAAAAGGCACTAGTCTTTGTTTTAAGACCTATAATCTGACGAATAAATTCAATGCTTTCTTGACGCTCATTGATTAAGTCCCAGTCTACCTGGTTAACAGCGTCTGGAGCATTATAACTGTTCATAGCACGTTCGCGATCATCATGAGTCAACTCACCGTTTTCACCTGTAGGAACCAGTTTAGTACGTCCAAACTCTTGACCAAGTTCCATAAAGGAGATGCCTTGCATGAGTAGATTCATTGCAGTTGCTGTTTCTACCTTTTTCATGATACTTGCTTGGTCTTCTGTTGGATGAAGTGTTGCTAATAAATCATGCAAGTTATAGTTATCATGGGCTTCTACATAGTTGACAACCTGGTTAGGGCTTAGATAAGAGCCCAGTTCACGACTACCAAGGATAGCTTTGGCAACAATTGGTTCAGTGGCAGCACCACTTACGAAGCCTGATTTGATATCACCATAAACTTCAGCACCCTTAATCGCATTACGTTGATCATCATTGAAAAAGCCAATATTAGGTAATTGATAGGCATTGTCTTTCTTAGCCTTATCATAAGGAGCAAGACCAGTTCCCATATCCCAGCCTTCTCCATAAAGGATAATTTTAGGATCAACTTCATCCATAGCCCAACGGATCATCTGCATCGTTTTAACATCATGGATTCCCATCAAGTCAAAGCGGAAACCATCAATATTAAACTCATTCACCCAATAAAGAAGTGAATCAATCATGTACTTACGGAACATTTCGTGTTCACTAGCAGTCTCGTTTCCTACACCAGTACCATTTTGATAACTTCCATCTCGGTTCATTCGGTAATAATAGTCTGGAACGGTTGTTTGGAATGGGGCATCAACAGTTGAAAACGTATGGTTGTATACCACATCCATGATAACGCCGATTCCAGCATCATGATAAGCTTGAATCATCGTCTTTAAATCACGGATGACTTGACCTGGATCATTTGGATTCGTAGACATGCTGGTTTCTGGTGCATTGTAGTTTTGTGGATCGTAACCCCAGTTGTAGGTAACATTTCCATCTGAATCATACTCTTTGTGACGATCAGCAATTGGTTGCAGTTGAACATAGTTAACACCAAGTTCCTTGATGTAGTCAAATGCAGTAGACTGACCGAAGTGATTGACTGTTCCAGTTTGGGCAGCACCCAAGAATGTTCCTCTTAATTCTGGAACAACACCAGAAGTTTCAGACTTTGTCAAGTCACGAATGTGCATTTCGTAAACAACCGCTTGACAAGAATTTTCCAATCGCCAAGTAGCTTCCGTTCCATTCTTAACTTCAAAACCTTCAACTTGACGTTCTTTTTCTGAAAGAATCGCTGAACGTTTGCCATCTGGACTTGTCGCAATGGTATATGGATCTCGTGTCAATGATTGATGATGTGGAAAATTAATCTGATATTGATAGGCACGACCAGCAAGACTTTCAGGAACTGTCAAATTCCAAACGCCAATTGTATTATCCTTGTGACTATATGAATAACTGTTACCACGTTGCATTTCATAAGTCTTTAGAATAGCCGCATCATTACTTGCTGATTCATAAACTACAACTTGTACAGTTGTTGCTGTTGGCGACCAAAGTTTAAAGCTTGTTTCTTCTTCAGAAACCTGGCATCCCAACTCTCCTTGGTAACCCCAGTGGTGATCAAAACTAGCACTGTTAATCGCTTTATCAAAAGCAAATGGATTTTGATCTTTATAGTGTGGACTTGCAATGGCTGGGTTTTCAGAATAATAAACGGTGGCATCTCCATCTAAAATCCAAACTTCTGTTAAGAGTGGATAATGATTGAATCGGATAGGATATTCTTTGCTTACTCCATCTTTATCAACTGTAAACACCATTTGTTCAAGAGGTGTTTCATTTGATTGGGTAAATGAAAATTTTTCTCCAAAGTATTCTTGCTCTTTAACAAATTCTACTGAATCAGCTGGCCATTTACTAAAGTTGCAACTCTGATATGCTTCATCCTTACGATGATAATGAATAAGTACAGGATAGTTGTACATGTTTTTCCCTAATTTCTAATTATTATTTTATATAGTAACATTTCTTGATTCACTTATTTGAATAGAAGCAAGAAATCATAGATGATTATTCTAGACTATGTATTCCTTACAAACTCTCCAACCAAGCTTCATCTCGAATCTCAATTCCAAGTTCTTGTGCTTTTTGGAGTTTGCTTCCTGCATCGGCTCCCGCTACCACAAGGTCAGTCTTCTTAGATACGCTACCCGTTACCTTGGCACCAAGATTTTCTAGCTTACTTTTGGCTTCCGAGCGAGTAAGACGTTCGAGTTTCCCTGTCAATACAACAGTTAGACCTGATAAGGCAGCATCTGCTGCAACGACCTGGCCTTTATAGTCTAGATTAACACCTAATTCTTTCAATTCACTTAAAAGAATTTTTGCACCCTCAGTCTCAAAATAAGATTGGAGACTTTGAGCAATAACACTTCCCAAACTTTCGATGCTTGCTACTTCTTCAGGATTTGCTTGTGCAAGTGATTCGATTGAATGGAAATGTTGTAAGAGTAACTGACTTGCCTTGCTTCCAACATGACGAATCCCTAAACCAAACAAAAGTTTTTCAGCAGAATTTTCTTTAGAAGCTTGAATAGCCTGGTAAAGTTTTTGAGCTGATTTCTCTTTGATGCCATCTAGCAAGAGAAAATCTTCCACAGTTAAGCGATAAATATCTGCAACATCTTTAACTAAATTGGTGGCAAATAATTTTTCTACGTTTGATGGACCAAGGCCAGAGATATTCATGGCATCACGGGATGCGAAGTGAATTAGACCTTCCTTGATTTGAGCTGGACAACGTGGGTTTATACAACGAAGAGCCACCTCATCTTCAAAGTGTAATAGCTTGCTCTCACAACTTGGACAGTTTGTTGGAATGTCTAGTTTCTCCTCAGACACTCGCTTAGACTCAACCACTCGTAAAACAGCGGGAATAATATCGCCTGCCTTGTAGACAATGACTGTATCATCCTTGCGGATATCCTTTTCAGCGATATAGTCTACATTATGCAGGGTTGCACGACTAACTGTTGTACCTGCCAATTGCACCGGAGTAAGATTAGCAGTCGGAGTTACAACTCCCGTACGACCAACTGTCCAGTCAACAGAAAGCAATTTTGCTTCTTTTTCTTCTGCAGGGAACTTATAAGCGACTGCCCACTTAGGCGCTTTAACTGTAAAACCAAGTTGCTCTTGACCAGCTAGGTCGTTGACCTTAATCACGACACCGTCGATATCATAAGACAATTGGTCTCTTTCTTGACCTACTTCTTGGATAAATTCCCAAACTTCGTCCATGCTGTGGGCTAATAGTCGTCTAGGGTTAACCACAAAGCCCAACTGTTCCAGATGATTTAAAACCTTCTCTTGGCTATCTCTAGTTGAAGGACTTGCTTCCTGATAGAGGAAAGTTGCAAGATTACGCTTAGCTACTACTCCTGTGTCTAACTGGCGAAGGGTTCCTGCAGCAGCATTTCGTGGATTAGCAAACTCTGGCTCACCGTTTTCTTGACGAGCAAGATTGACTTGATTGAAAGAAGCTCTTGGCATATAACATTCACCACGAACAGTGATATCTAACTTCTCTGGTAAAGATAAAGGAATGTCCTTGACACGTTTGAGATTTTCTGTGATATTCTCACCGACTGAACCATCACCACGAGTAGCTCCAGCAACAAAAATTCCTTGCTCATAAGTCAAGGAAATCGATAAACCATCAATTTTTAACTCACAGATATAAGTAACTTCATCTAATTCTTTACGAACACGCGCATCAAAGGCATCGAGCTCTTCACGAGAAAAAGCATCCTGCAAACTATAGAGAGGATACTGATGACTATATTTTTCAAAACCATCTAGAATCTTACCGCCAACACGGTGGGTTGGACTTTCTGGTAAAACTTGATAAGGGTGAGCTTTTTCTAACTCTACCAATTCACGATAGAGACGATCATACTCACTATCAGATACAGATGGGTTGTCACTTGTATAATACTCTGTCGCATAGCGATTGAGCAACTCAACGAGCACTTTCATTCTTTCATTCATAGAACCATTTTACCATAAAAAGGACTATAGAAACAATACAGAAGTTCTAAAAAAGAAAATGAGAAGGATATTTCTATCCTTCTCACTTATTTTTATTTTTTACGATTCAAAATAGCATTCAAGATAATGGCTACAGCACTCGCAATGACAATACCATTTGAGAAGAACATTTGTAATTCTGTTGGTAGAGTATTGAAGAGGTTGCTTCCGTTTAATCCAACCCCAGCAGCAATAGAAATTGCTGCAATGAGGAAATTGTGTTCATTATGTTCGAAATCCACACGTGCCAAGATTTGCATCCCTTGTAGAGAAACAAAACCAAACATGACGAGCATGGCTCCACCAAGAACTGGACTTGGGATAATCTGTGCCAAGGCACCAAACTTAGGCAAGAGACCAAGTAAGATGAGGAAACCACCAGCGTAGTAAATCGGTAAACGGGTACGAATACCTGAAAGTTTCACCAAACCTACGTTTTGTGAAAATCCTGTATAAGGGAAGGTATTGAAAAGTCCACCAAGTAAAACAGCAAGACCTTCAGCACGATAACCATTACGGAGACGAGTGCTATCGATTGGATCTTTAGTAATATCAGAAAGGGCAAGATATACACCAGTTGATTCTACCATTGATACAGTAGCGATAATACACATCATTACAATAGAAGAAATCTCAAATTGTGGAGCACCAAAGTAGAATGGAGTTGGGATATGAACAAGTGGAGCTTCTGCTACTGGAGAGAAATCAACCAAGCCCATAGTCGCAGCGATGATAGTACCTGCAATCAAACCAATCAAAATAGAAATTGACTTAATAAAACCTTTTGTAAAGATATTAACCAAGAGAATGATAAGAATAGTGATTGTTGCTAATGCTAGACTTTGTCCCGTTGGTTTTTCGACGTTATTTCCCATATTTCCGATAGCTACTGGAATCAAGGTTAATCCGATTGTTGTAATGACAGAACCTGTTACGATTGAAGGGAACAGATTAGCAATCTTAGAAAATACACCTGCTACAAGAACGACATAAATACCAGAAGCAATCAAGGCACCAAACATAGCACCACTACCGTGACTTTGTCCAATCATAATAAGTGGAGCAACAGACTGAAAGGCCACACCCAGAACAACCGGTAAACCGACACCGAAATATTTATTTAATTGTAACTGCAATAGAGTTGCAACACCACACATAAAGATATCTGTAGAGATAAGGTATGTCAGTTGTTGAGGTGAGTAACCTAGGGCACCTGCAATCATGATTGGTACCAGGATTGAACCTGAGTACATAGCAAGTAAGTGTTGCAAGCCCAATACGGCCGCTTTTGAGTGGTTTTCTTTTTGATTCATTAGATTTCTGCCTCCTTGAAGATAACTCTTCCATTTTCAAAACGCTCTAAACGAGCAAGTGATACTACCTGATGACCTGATTTTTCTAACAGTTCACGACCATCTTGGAATGATTTTTCAATTACAATCCCGACGGCCTCGACTGTAGCACCAGCTTGTTCGATAATCTGAATCAAACCTTTAGCTGCTTGACCATTAGCCAAGAAATCATCAATAATTAATACTTTATCTCCTGGAGATAAGAACTTCCCCGCAATGGATACGGTACTAGTAACTTGCTTAGTGAAAGAATAAACCTCAGCAGTCAAAATTCCTTCATTCATGGTAATATTTTTTGCCTTCTTAGCAAAAATCATAGGTACATCTAATTGTTCTGCAACATATAGAGCTGGAGCAATTCCAGATGCTTCAATGGTTACGACTTTGGTAATACCTGCATTTTTAAAATATTCTGCAAAGGTACGGCCAATCTCGCGCATTAACTTATAATCAACTTGGTGAGTTAAGAAAGAATCCACCTTAAGAATATTCTCACCTAGAATATTCCCATCTTTTAAAATACGTTCCTCTAGTAATTTCACAATAACCTCCGAAATAAAAAGGGACTTACATAGTAAGCCCCTTAGAAAGATTGAAACAGATATTCCTGCTTCTTTAATCTCTCTTCGACTTACTCATTGTTAGGTATTTACGGTACCTTGTAGAAACGCCACGCCAATTCGCGACATAAATAAGTAATCATATTTTTAGTGAGCATCTCCATTCCAGATAGAGTTCTTCACAATCACATAATCCACATGTCTAAGATCAGCTACCTTTCGACCTCCAGCATAAGAAATCGAACTTTGCAAATCTTGTTCCATTTCAGTTAGGGTATCTTGTAAATGTCCTTTGGCAGGAAGAAGAATTTTCTTACCTTCGACATTCTTATAGGCACCTTTTTGGTATTCTGAAGCGGAACCATAGTATTCTTTAAATTGTTTCCCATCGACTTCGACAGTTTTACCAGGGCTTTCGATATGGCCTGCAAATAAAGAACCAATCATAACCATACTTGCACCAAACCGGATTGACTTGGCAATATCTCCGTGTGTACGGATACCACCATCGGCAATAATCGGTTTACGCGCAGCCTTAGCACACCAGCGAAGAGCTGCTAACTGCCAACCACCAGTACCAAAACCAGTTTTAACCTTAGTAATACATACTTTACCTGGACCGATCCCGACCTTAGTAGCGTCTGCTCCAGCATTTTCAAGTTCACGAACTGCCTCGGGAGTACCAACGTTACCGGCGATGACAAAGGTATCTGGCAATTCTTTCTTAATGTGCTGAATCATTGAAATCACGCTGTCGGCATGTCCATGAGCAATATCAATAGTGATGTACTCTGGAGCATCTTCCTTTAATTGACTAACAAAATCATATTCGTAATCTTTAACACCAACAGAGATAGATGCAATCAACCCTTTTTCATGCATGCGTTTCACAAAAGGAATGCGTCCAGCTTCATCGAAGCGATGCATGATATAGAAATAACCACCTTTTGCAAGTTGTTCTGCAACATCTTCATCCAAGATAGTTTGCATATTAGAAGGAACAACTGGTAATTTAAAGGTGTGCTTCCCTAGTGTTACTTGTGTGTCAGCTTCTGCACGACTTTTAAGAACACACTTATTAGGAATTAGCTGAATATCTTCATAGTCAAAAATCGGAAATTCGTTTAACATTTCGATGTCTCGTTTCTTTTATAATGACCTACCTATGCTTTCGCATCACTACGTCTTTTCCGACGTTTCCTTTAAAGATTATAAACTAAGGTAAAGTTTTTGTCAAACATTTTGAAACATTAAAATTATTATGTTCGGATTTTACTCGTTATTTCACAAAAAATAGAGAGTTTATAGACTCTCTAATTTATGTTTAGTCTTAATAATACTCCCCTTGACGGTAGTCCCATGAGTTAAAGGTTTCTGACAGATGCATCATGATTTTATCGATGTCAAGTCCTTTACGAATCACAACTGGTGCTGGTGAAGTTGAACGTGCTCCACCTTGTTCTGGAATGAGCTTGCCGTCTTTATCAACCATAGACACCATCACACCTTGCTCGTAGCGAGTTTCAACTGTTTTGTCTGGCTGGATTGAAGCAACATAGTCGTCTGCTTCGATGACAAGATCCACTGCTCCTTCGATACGCTCCCCAATTCCTTCCACTTTACCACGATTTCCTTTTCCAGAAGGGTTTGCAGATGAAGCGTAGACCATTTTCCCTTCTTCCCAAAGTTTGGCAGCTAATTGTTCACCAGCTTTACCAAACTTGATGACAAAACAGCTAGTACCACGAACGTCTGTCATGAGTTCTTCACGTCCATCACCGTATGCTTTCAATTTTTCAAAAGCTTCTGGTTTCCAAGGAAGAATACAACCAAGGAGAATATCTTCGTCCCAATGTTTTTGATAGAAAGCTTCGATTTCAGGATTTAGCTGTGCTAAAGCGCATAGCTCGTCCATGCTACCACAGAGGACAACACCTGGTTTGTTACGGTTACGTTCTTTGGCTTCAAACTTACGCTCAAGTCCAGCCTTGTCACTAGTCATGATAATGTAACCGACTTTAGTAGGACAAACGATACATCCGCCCTCACCTTTTAAAATGTCGTAGCCTTCTTGTGAAAGTGTTCCGTCCCATTGAATGTGTTTTGTCATAGTTCTATTTCCTTTTCTATATTTTTTCTAATCCTGCCAGTAGGCTGGGCGTTGTTTTTCATAAGCAGCAATTAAATCTTCGTACTGCATGGTAATACCGATATCATCCAAACCATTTAAGAGCTTGTGTTTCCATTCGTTATCAATTTCGAAAGTGAATTCCCCAACTGGTGAGATGATTGTTTGTTGTTCCAAGTCAACCGTCACTTGATCAGTTGGTTGGAGCTGGGCGAGTTTTTCTCTAACTTCCCTTGGTTGAACAATTGGCAACATGCCATTATTGAGTTCATTATTGTAATGAATGTCACCGAAAGATCCTGCAATTACGACCTTAAAACCATAATCTGCTAATGCCCAAGCTGCGTGCTCCCTCGAAGAACCAGCCCCGAAGTTATCTCCCGTGATAAGGATAGTAGCCTTACGGTAGTCTGGCCGATTAAAGACAAAATCTGGATCCTCAGTGTAGTTATCATCCAGATAACGCCAAGCATACATGAGGTACTTACCAAAGCCTTTCTTGTCAATCAACTTCAGAAACTGTTTGGGAAGAATTTGGTCGGTGTCGATGTTATCATTCATGAGAGGAACGGTTGTTCCTGTATAAACTGTAAATTTCTCCATATCCTCTCCTTACTGAGCTTCTGGCATTTGCCGTACATCTACGAATCGCCCTGCGATTGCTGCCGCAGCTGCCATAGCTGGACTACAGAGATGAGTCTTAGCACCAAAGCCCTGTCGATCTTCAAAGTTACGGTTGCTAGTTGAGGCACAATGAACACCATCTGGTACTTTATCAGGATTCATCCCGAGGCACATGGAGCAGCCTGGGTCTCTCCATTCAAAACCAGCATCTAGAAAAACCTTGTCCAAGCCCAACTTCTCAGCAGCTCGCTTGACTGGTCGAGAACCAGGTACCACAATAGCTGTTAAGTTAGGGGCGATCTTCTTCCCTTCTACAAAGCGAGCCGCCAGTTGCAAATCACTAAGTCTAGCGTTGGTACAAGAACCAATAAAGACATAGCCTAGTTGGATATCTGCTGGTTTTTGACCTGGTTGCAAATCCATGTAATAATAGGCTCGTTCATCATTCATATCCTTTATTTCTGGGAAGCTAGAATCAAAGTCAACACCCATAGCAGGATTGGTTCCCCAAGTCACCATAGGAGCCAATTCTGAGACATCCAAACGAATAACCTTATCATAAACGGCATCTTCATCACTAACCAGTCTTTTCCAATCAGCTACTGCTTCATCAAAGTCCTTGGGAACACACTCTCGACCCTTCAAATAATCATAAGTCCTCTGATCTGGATTCATAATTCCCATCTTAGAGCCAAACTCGATAGACATATTGCAGATAGTCATTCGTTCTTCCATACTAAGTGCATCAATGACCTGACCTCGATACTCCACCACGTAGCCAACACCACAAGCAACACCGTATTTGGCAATCAAGGCTAGAATGAAATCTTTGGCATAAACCCCTTTTTGAGGAACTCCTGTGAATTCCACAAGCATTTTCTTGGGTTTAACCTGCCAAACGGTTTGGGTTGCAAAGACATGTTCGACCTCACTGGTTCCAATTCCGAAGGCGATAGCTCCAAAGGCACCGTGGGTAGCAGTATGGCTATCACCACAGACGATAAATTTTCCCGGTTGTGTTCTTCCTGTTTCTGGACCAACCATATGAACGATACCTTGTTTTTCTGAACCGTGGGCAGCATGTTCGATTCCAAACTCTTCAACATTTTCAGCTAACTTATCAATCTGTGCTTTGGAGATTATATCACGTATATCGTAGATATTAACTGTCGGGACATTGTGGTCAAAGGTACCAAATGTTAAATCTGGTCGTCTCAATCTACGTCCTGCATCTCGCAATCCTTGAAAAGCTTGAGGACTGGTCACCTCGTGAATATAGTGCTGATCCACATACATGAGTTGAGGTTGTCCTTCTTCTCCTGTAATCACATGGAGGTCCCATAATTTATCAAAAATCGATTTTCCTGCCATTCATTACCTCCATATCAAATACAAAGTTACTAGTGTAGTCACTATTCCTAGGAACCAAACCGTTTTAAAATACCATTTTCTAGTCTTGTGGTGAAAGGTAACACCTGCCAACCAAGCACCAAAACCACCACATAAGAAAGCAAATGATAATAAATATTTTTCCGGGATGCGCCAAGCACCTTTTCTTGCTTTGGATTTGTCAATACCATAAATCATAAATACCAATAGATTCCAAATCAAAATAGCAAAAGTAATTCCTTGATTTATCTTCATAATCTTTCAATGATGGCTTCCGTCATTTCCTTGGTCGAAGCCTGTCCTCCTATGTCTCTCGTTAAAATTCCTGCAGCTAAAGTTGCTTCAACTGCTTCTTCGATACGCTCCGCATCCTCATATCGTCCAAAACTATCTCGCAACATCATAGCAACTGATAAAATCATAGAAATGGGATTGGCGATTCCTAGGCCTGCGATATCAGGCGCCGAACCATGAATGGGTTCATAGAGACTCGGTCCATTCTCAGAGTGACTGGCTGATGGCATAACCCCAAGTGTACCAGATAGAACACTTGATTCGTCTGATAGGATATCTCCAAAAAGATTCTCTGTCACGATAACATCAAACTTGGCTGGATTGGTAATCATGAGCATGGCAGCTGAATCGACCAACTGGTGTTCCAAGGTTACGTCGGGATAATCTTTTGCGACTTCCTCAGCCACTCTGCGCCAAAGTTTTGAGGTTGCCAAAACATTTTGCTTATCAATACTGGTAAGGATTTTTCTCCGACTTCTTGCGATTTCAAAAGCCTTACGTATAATCCGTTCTACTTCCTCATAGCTATAGTCGTTGATATCTTGCGCTTTTTTCTCTTCAAGGATATGATCCCCAAAATAAATCCCACCTGTCAACTCACGTACTACAACAAAGTCAACACCAGCAATTCGTTCAGGTTTGAGAGGCGATAAGTGCTTAAGACTATCAAAAATCTTAACTGGACGAATATTGGCATAAAGATTAAGATCCTTGCGGAGTGCTAAAAGCCCTTGTTCGGGTCGAACTGTAGCATTATCATACTGAGGACTACCAATTGCAGCAAGGAGGATAGCATCCGCTTCCCTAGTAGCCTTGAGCGTTTCGTCTGGCAAAGGGTGTCCTGTGGTATCAATTCCTGCACCGCCAAAAGGTTGTCTGACTATCTCAAAGTCAAAGTCTGTTTTTTTGGCTATAGATGCTAGAACTTCTAAACCAGCTTCCATGATTTCTGGGCCAATTCCATCACCTGCTAGAGCAACAATTTTCTTTGTCATGGTATTCTCCTTTAAAGACTAGGCATGTCGCGATAGGAAACATTTGGACCTATCTCTCCGGTATTCTCTTTTTGAACAAAAGTATTTGCATTGATATAGGCAATGGCTGATGCCTTTAGTACATCAAAGTCAAGTCCTGCCGCGTTAAAGATGGTTTCTGTATCTTTGTTTTCAACAGTAACCAAAACCCTTGCCTGAGCGTCTATACCATCCGTCACCGCATCAATTGTGTAAGACACCAAGCGAACAGATTGATTGAAGAACTTGTCAATAGCATTAAAGATAGCTTCCACAGAACCTTGTCCAGTCGCATTAAAGTTGACTTTCTCACCATCCAAATTAGCCAATCTGACAGTCGCTTCAATTTCATTTTCCGCATGAGTTTGAAGTTGCAAATCATCAAAGTGAAAGCCTTCTGGGTTTTCAATCATGGTTCCAGCTACCAGAGCACGAATATCTGCGTCTGTGACTTCTTGTTTCTTATCTGCCAAGGCCTTGAACTTAGTAAAGAGTGGCTTGATATCCTCTTCTGTGAAGTCTAAGGCCAGTTCTCTCAGTTTCTCTACAAAGGCATGTCGACCAGATAATTTTCCAAGCGGAAGGCTATTGCTCTTAACACCGACCAATTCAGGGGTGATGATTTCATAAGTAAGAGGATTTTTAAGAACGCCATCTTGGTGAATACCCGATTCGTGAGAGAAGGCATTGCCACCAACAATGGCCTTATTTTTGGGAACTGGAATCCCTGAGAAGCGAGAGACCATTTCGGACGTATTAATCGTTTCGTTTAGGATTATACTTGTCTCTGCTTGGTAATAATCTTGACGAATATTGAGAGCTACCGCTATTTCTTCTAAAGCAGCATTCCCAGCTCGTTCACCGATTCCGTTAATGGTTCCTTCGACACGTCCTGCACCATTCTTTACAGCTGCAAGGCTATTTGCTACTGCCATTCCAAGGTCATCATGACAATGAGGAGAATAGATAATCTGACGATTAGTTTGGACATTGTCAATCAGATATTTAAAGATACTTCCGTATTCCTCTGGAGTTGTAAAACCTACTGTATCAGGAATATTGATATAAGTCGCACCCGCATCGACCGCAGTTTGAACGACTTGTAGGAGAAAGTCCAGCTCAGTTCTAGTAGCATCTTCTGGAGAGAATTCTACTACTTCAAACTTACTCCGTGCATAGGAAACATGTTCACTGATTGCTTCCAAAATCTCTTCCTTACTCTTATTGAGCTTATACTTACGGTGAATTGGACTGGTAGCGATAAAGACGTGAATCTGAGGATACTTTGCATCTTTAAGTGCTTCATAACAAGCGTCAATGTCTGATTTAACAGAACGAGCTAAGCCTGTCACGGCTGTTTTTTTCATAGCCTTAGCAATTTCTTGAACAGCTGTAAATGAATCTGGACTAGCAGCTGGAAAACCAGCTTCGATTGTTGAAATCCCCCATTTCTCTAGCTGTTTTGCTATAGCAACCTTTTCCTTTATTGAAAAATTGACACCTGGTGTCTGCTCACCATCTCGGAGACTGGTATCTAAAAACTCAACTACACGCATGAGAATTCTCCTTCACATTTTCGATATAGAAAAAACATCTCGCTCGGAGTTCCAAGCGAGATGTTGATTTACTCCCGCTTGGTAAGCCAAACAGGACTAATGCTTTTGCACTAGTCCGAGTACCTCAACAACAAAGCAAATTGATTAAACTTAGCTGTTTTCATGTTTGGCTTTCTCCTTTGTTTGATGTCTTGTTTAGTATTCTAGCATAGGAAAAATCACTTGTCAAGAAAAAATCCAATATTTTCTGAAAATTTCTTCAATAAAGAATATTTTGCTAATTGAAAGTATTTGAAAATTCAAATATGTTTATTTATTTCTTAGAAGTCAAAAACCAACTTCTCTCAAATAATTCAAGGACCTTTTCGTCAGTTAGAGTGTCATCGAGTGGAAGACTAATCCAATAGCGTTTATTCATATGAAAGGCTGGGTAAATTCCCAATTGTGAAAGCAAGTCAGCTACTTGGTCGTGTTTGAGGTTGACTGCTTCCACTAGCCCTTCTCTACCCTTATCTAGCCTATCCCAAGGAATTCTCATTAAAATAGCATACCACTTCTGATTATCTTCATGGCGTAAAACAGCCGTATCAGGCGATTTCTCCCATAGATATTCCAGCTGATTGCCATACTTTTCTTGAACAAACGCCATGATTCTCTTGGTCTGTGGACAGAGAAATTCCTGTACCTCAAAACAGGCCTTTCTAATATCAAAAAGTTCCTCTAGACATGCCTCTCGAACACTTCCGACAAAAGTTCCTCTCATGCTTTCCATGTGGACTTGAGGATAGAGGTCACCAGTTTCTTGGTCATAAACATGAAAACTTAAGTCCCCATCCTCAACTGTAACCATCATGAGAAAATCTCCCTGCAAGATAGTTGAACTATAGGTCCATACACCTTGATTTTCTATAAATCCATACTCTTTAGCCTTTTTACTATTAAACTGATAGGCTTTAAAAATTTCAAACATAAGCGAAAACTGCTACCAAAAGCTAGCAGTTCCTTTCTATTTTTTAAAAGACAACCTTTGTTCCATGTAATTGTGTCACGCCCAGTTGGTCAATAAAGGTTTGACGGTTGTCCATGTCAATCCCCCCACCAGGTAAAATTTCAATTTTTCCTGCAGCGTGTTCTAAAATTCTGCGGTAGTGATCAAAACGTTTCTCTAACGAGTCGCCAGATACACCAGCACGAGTCAGGATGCGTGTCACTCCAGCTTGACTAAGCCAATCAATAGCTTCTAGTTGATCTTGGTCACTTAAGTCGTCAAAAGCCATATGGAAGACAATCTCCATACCTTTAGATGCAGCAATCAACTTTTCAAGGTTATCCTTATCAAATTTCTTATCTGCTGTTAAGGCACCAAAGACGACCCCTTGGCTACCTGCTTGAGCAGTTAGACGAATATCCTCAAGCATAATAGAAATCTCGAGGTCATTGTAAACAAAGTCACCACCACGTGGACGAATCATCGTCATGATAGTCGTATTGTAGTTTGATGCAAGTTCAACAGCTGCCTTGGTTACTCCGTAGCTTGGTGTCGTTCCACCAACTGCTAAATTATCACAGAGCTCAATACGGCGAGCTCCTGCCTGCATAGCTTTTTCAAGCAAGGTCACATTTTCAGCACAAAATTCGTAAATCATTTGATACTCCTTGAAGCTTTCTTTAATATTATTATATCATATTGTTTTAAGTAACCCCTACTTTTTATCAAGGAAAATCATTACTTTTTTAGCTATTCTTTATCTGGTATTACCTTAAAGAGATAATAGGTTATAAATACTGTTAAGCAGCCTAAAGCAATTTTTACAGGTAAGAGCGGAGCAAAATAAATGGAGATGCCCATCAAAATATAAATCGATACGATAATCTTCTTCTTCCGTTCACGCGCAATAGACTTAGTTTCTCTAAAGTCCGCAACATAGGTTTGGTAGAGCTTGGTATGATAGAGCCATTTTTCAAAACGTTTAGAAGATTTTGAAAAACAAGCTATTGACAACAAGAGAAAGGGTGTTGTCGGTAATAGTGGCAAGGCAACTCCAACGATTGCCAAAGCTAGTGAAATAAATCCAATGCTAAGATAAATAATGCGCATATCTACTCCTAAGTAAGAATAATCTTCTTCTAGTTAAGCATAAAAAGATAAAATCTGTCAAGTTTAAATTAAAAAGAGCTGAAATTATCATTTCAGCCCTAATTATTTTTATTTAATCTTTTCTTCTTCGTAGTCACCATTGCTACATACAATCTGTTTCCCGCCACCACGGATTTTTTTCTCCATGAGGAAGTGACCACATTTAGGACAATCACGTCCAACAGGTTTATCCCAAGAGGTAAACTCACATTCTGGATAACGATTGCATCCATAGAAAATACGATTACGTTTGGTTTTGCGTTCGATGATTTGCCCTTGATGACAATTTGGACATGTAACACCGACTTCTTTAACAATGGCTTGCGTATGTCGACAATCTGGGAAATTGCTACATGCGTAAAACTTACCGAAGCGTCCAATCTTAATTACCATAGGACTACCACAAACTTCACAGTCAAATCCAGCTGGCTCATCCTTGATTTGAATTTTTTCCATCTCCTCTTCAGCTTTTGCAACTTCTTTAGAGAATGGTTTGTAAAATTCATCAATGACTCGTTGCCATTCCTCTTTTCCAATCTCGACATCATCCAGCTTCCCTTCCATTTCAGCGGTAAATTTCACATTTACAATGTCTGGGAAGTATTCAACAATCAGCTTGTTAACGACTTGACCTAGATCAGTTGGTTCAAAGCGTTTAGATGCTAGTCTTACATAGTAACGTTTTTGGATTGTTTCAATGGTTGGAGCATAGGTAGATGGGCGTCCAACTCCGTTTTCTTCCAAGGTCTTAATCAAAGTAGCCTCAGAATAACGTGCCGGTGGTTGTGTGAAATGTTGTTCAGGTTTGCTATTAACCTGTTTGACCACATCTCCTACTTCCATATCAGGCAGCATCTTATTTTTATCAGAATCGTTGTAAATGGCTAAATAACCATCAAACTTAACCTGACTACCATTAGCCGCGAATTGAACACCATTTTGCGAAAGTTTAACAGCCATGGTATCAAAAATTGCACCAGTCATTTGACTCGCTACAAAGCGGTTCCAGATAAGGGTATAAAGTTTTAGCTGGTCTTTATCCAAATACTTAGCAATTTTCTCAGGTGTATTAAAGACACTTGAAGGACGAATAGCTTCGTGGGCGTCTTGAGCGCCAGAGGCATTTTTCACCTTGCTACCATGTTTAGAATACTTACTACCAAAACGTTCATTGATGTAGCTAGCAGCTTCATTCTGAGCAACTGGACTGATACGAGTAGAATCCGTACGCATATAGGTGATCAAACCTTGGACACCTGTACCAATATTGATTCCTTCATAAAGTTGCTGAGCAACCATCATAGTCTTTCGAGTACGGAAGTTAATCTTGTTAGCAGCATCCATCTGCATAGAAGACGTTGTATATGGAAGAGGGGCATTTCGCTTTCTTTCCTTTTTATCTACTTGATCAACTGTAAAATCCTTGCTGTTCAAATGAGATAAAACTTTTTTGACTTCATCATTGGTAGTCAACTTCATCTTCTTGCCATTCATTCCATAAAAAGAAGCTTGGAATTGCTTGGTTCCCTTTTTGAAGGTACCATCAATAGTCCAATACTCTTCTGGTTGAAACGCATTAATCTCATTTTCACGATCAATGATTAGCTTAAGAGCAACAGACTGAACACGTCCTGCTGATAAGCCTTTTTTAACCTTTTTCCAAAGAATTGGTGAAATTGAATATCCCACTAAACGGTCCAAAACACGACGGGCTTGTTGGGCATCTACCAAATCCATATTGATTTTACGAGGTTCTTTAAAGGCATTTTTTACTGCATCTTTGGTAATCTCGTTGAAAACAACACGGTTGGTATCATTCTCGTCTAAATCCAAAATATGCGCTAAATGCCATGAAATAGCCTCCCCTTCCCGGTCCGGGTCACTTGCAAGAAAGACTTTATCAGCTTTCTTAGCTTCTTTTTTCAAATCATTGATGAGAGGACCTTTCCCACGAATATTGATATATTGCGGTTCGTAATTATTTTCCACGTCAACTGACATACTTGATTTTTTCAAATCACGAATATGTCCTACGCTGGCTAAAACCTTATAATTACGTCCTAGATATTTTTCAATCGTTTTCGCCTTAGCAGGCGACTCTACGATTACAAGATTTTTTTTACTTGTTGATTTTTTCTTTTTGGTTGCCGTTACCACAGTATCACACCTTCTCAAAGTAATTAAACTTTATAAAGTGTAAACCATTTTTAAAAACCTGTCAAGACATAACACCCATATAATAGAAGAAAAGTTTGCTAAATGAAATCATTTCATTTATTAAAATTCAAATTCTGCTAGTATATCCTGCCCACATGTTGCCAACTTTGCTCCTTCTTGGATTAAATGATGACAGCCGTCTGAGCGTCCATCTAAAATGGAACCTGGAATCGCAAAGACATCTCTACCTTCCTCCATAGCACGCTCGCAAGTGATTAAGCTACCAGATCTCATTTTAGCTTCTGCAACGATAACTCCTCGACATAATCCTGCAATAATGCGATTTCTGGCAGGAAAGTGAAATTTCAATGGTTCTTCTCCTGGACCGTACTCACTTAGTATTAAATGATTGTCTCCAATATATTCTTGAAGGCGTTTATTGGAGCGTGGATAATAGACATCTAAACCAGTCCCAATAATGCCAATCGTTTTGCCACTAGTTTGAAGAATTGACATATGGGCTGCTGTGTCGATTCCTCTAGCAAGTCCGCTTACCACAACTAATTCATTCTCCAGTTCTTCGATGACTTTCCGGACTGATTTGGTTCCGATTTGACTACAAGAGCGACTCCCTACAACTGCTATCTTTGGTAATTTTAAGAGATTTAAATCTCCTTTATAAAAAAGCAATACAGGTGCATCGTAAATTTCACTAAGCGAAATGGGATAAACATCATCCAGAATCGAAAATGATGGGAACTTTTCAAAATCTTTCTTTAAACGTTCCATGCTTTCAAAAGTCAGTTTATGATATCGCTCCATAAAAACTACTGGATTACGACACTCTGAGGCTTCAGCAATTGTCTCTAAACTCAATTCCTGATCATAAATTTCTCCATATTGAAGTACTTTCAGAACCTGCTGATTACTCAAACCTGCTTGCTTTAACTTATAAATCTCGAAATTATCAATCTTAATTTTCATGATCAACTCCTTTTTCTCTCTATTTATCTATTCGTAGAAAAAGAAAAAAACTCCCAACAATTTTACTTGTTAGGAAGTTTCTATTTATCTTTGTTATGTTAGTAATCAGGTCGAAGAACTCCAGTAACAGTCGCTTTAGTTGCTTCGTAGTCTCCGTCAATAACAACCTTGATAATGCGTTTAGCATCCTCTTCAGGCGCAGGAACCAATGGGAGGCGCGTTGGACCAGCTTCAAATCCCATATAGTTAAGGACTGCCTTAACAGGTGCAGGACTTGGGTATGAGAAGAGAGCATTAACTTTGGGAATAAACTTGCGTTGAATAGCTGCCGCTTTCTTCATATCACTTTCTTCAATCGCAGTGAACATTTCATGCATTTCATCACCATTGGTATGAGAAGCAACAGAGATAACCCCGTCAGCACCCAAGTTCATAGCATGGAAGGCATCCCCATCTTCACCAGTGTAGATCAAGAATTCTTCAGGTTTGTGCTCAATCAAATAGGCCATATTTGCAAGGCTAGTACATTCCTTAACACCAATGATATTTGGATGTTCCGCTAAGCGAAGCATAGTTTCTGGTGTCAACTCTACTACTACACGACCTGGAATATTATAGATAATAATTGGCAAATCAGAGGCATCTGCAATAGCTTTAAAGTGTTGGTACATACCTTCTTGAGATGGTTTATTGTAGTAAGGAACAATCGCAAGACCAGCCGCAAAACCACCAAACTCCGCTACTTCTTTGACGAACTCAATAGAGTCGCGTGTATCATTAGTACCAACACCAGCGATTAAAGGAACACGTCCATTAACAACCTTCTGAACAGCTGCAAACAACTGTAACTCCTCATCGTGAGTAAGAGTCGGACTCTCAGCAGTTGTCCCCGCCAAGAGAATTCCGTCTGTATGATGTGCCAATAAATGTTCAATCAACTTTGGAATAGCATCGAAATTTATGGAGCCATCTTCATGAAAAGGAGTAATAAAAGCAGTGATAATTTTACAATCTTTTAAATCTTGATAAGACATAGAAAAAACCTTTCTCTATATAAGAAAGAGGCTGGGGCTTACTTGCCTTTGCCTCCTGTTCTGTACATAAAATAAGTAGATTCGCTAGATAGCGAAGAAGAAATCAAACTCTTCGAGTTACTGATTTCTGTTTTGCTCCCTATTTCAATTCAAACTTCAACTCAGCTGTTGGGTGTACTAGACCACGTTCATGAAGGGTTTCTGCAATTTGAACTGAGTTCCAAGCAGCACCCTTGAGAAGGTTATCAGAAACAACCCACATGTGGATCCCTTTTTCAGCATCCAAGTCTTTCCGGATACGTCCGACAAATGTATCACGTGAACCAACCGCATTGATAGCTTGAGGATAGATTTGGTGAGCCACATCGTCTTCAAGAACTGCACCTGGAAAGGCAGCAATCGCAGCTTTGACTTCATCGATTGGAGCCACTTCTTTTGTTTCAATGTAAACAGACTCAGAGTGAGCTGACAAGACAGGAATACGCACGCAAGTTGCTGAAACGGCAATGCTATCGTCTTCCATGATTTTCTTAGTTTCGTTTGTCATCTTCATTTCTTCATAAGTATAGTCATTATCAGTGAAGACATCAATTTGAGGAAGGGCATTAAAAGCAATTGGATAGTGTTTCTTATCGCCACCTGATGGCAAGATTTCCGCATGCAAATCACGTGGATTTACACCATCATTCAATACTTCACGCAATTCACGTTGTGTCTCAAGAATGGCTCCCATACCTGCACCTGAAACAGCTTGATAAGTTGAAACGATGATACGGTCTAAGCCCCATTTTTGACGAACTGGTTCAAGAGCTACCATCATTTGAATAGTTGAACAGTTAGGACATGAAATGATCCCGTTGTGAGCATCAAGAGCATGGGCGTTTACTTCAGGAACAACCAATGGCACATCTGGATTTTGACGGAAATAAGAAGTGTTATCTACTACTACTGCCCCAGCTTTAACAGCATAAGGTGCGTATTTTGCAGAAGTTGAACCACCAGCTGAGAAGAGAGCGATATCAACTCCTTCAAAAGCTTCTTCTGTTGTTTCTTCAATAGTCACATCTTGGCCCTTGAATTGCAAGACCTTTCCTGCAGATCGTGCAGAAGCAAGGTAGCGAATCTTATCAATTGGAAGAGTTGATTCTTCCAACATTTTGATCATTTGAGCACCAACGGCACCTGTAGCACCAACAACAGCAACTGTATATCCCATAACAAACCTCTTTTGGAATTTTCTAAAAATTTCTATAATAGAAACATTATACTACTTTTTACAAAAATTGAAAAGTCTTTACCTTATCTATTTTCTGAAATTGACAAGAAAAGGCGGTGGGACAGAAATCGATAGACAAAGTCTCGATTTCGTAGTCCCAGCCCCGCGAGGATGATTAGGAGCTTTTTGGAGTCTAAAAGACGAACAAAAAGTTCAATCAGCTACCGCGTCAAAGTTTGATTGCTAATAAAAAATGAGGTCGGGCTCTTTTGTCCCAACCTCTTCTACTATTCATAAAATTGTTTATATGGTTTAGTAAATGATTGCAATATTTCTGGAGAAGCTTCTAAATAGTCTTTAACTTCCTTCAAATTTGCTTTAACAATTATCCGTTCTGTAGCGTTAGCATCTTCACAGGTTACCAAAGTCAGCTCGTCAATCCCTTCTCTGTCTTCAATAACATCGATGCGATCTGGAGTTACCTTATTAACTTCTACTATTTCATATTTATAAACTTTTTCTTTATCTGTTAGATAAATGAACATTCCATTAGTAGCACGTGCTAAGGGTGAAAATAGCTTCTGATCTGCATCTTTACCAGTAAAAATCCGGTGACTTGCCAATGAATAATTTCCCTGCCCCATAACCTGATTAGCTTTCATCGTTCCAGCACCATAGAACAGGTTCACATTATCCAGCCCCTTAAAAATAGGCAAATTCATTTCAAGTTCTGGAATAGAAATACCCCCAATCACTGGAAGTTGTTGGGAATTCCACTGAGCTGAAAGTACTGCCTCTGAAGATAAGGATTTTACAGAGTCAAAATCAAAATTTCCAGTAGCAGTTTTATTTTCCTCAATTTCCTCTTTTGAAACCTGACTTACTTGATATTTATTGGTATTCCAAATCATAATTACATCACGTATCTTCGAATTAAAAATCAAAGCTAGAGACAAAAGGATTAGAAATCCAGCCAAAATATTAATCAGTAGATTCTTACGCTTATTTTTTTTACTTTTTATTCTTTTTTGAGACATTATTCTTCACTTTCTGTTTCGTTTTCTGCCCCAACTTCTTCTTTCTCAGCTGCCGCAACTGTTGTAAAGGTTACAATCTTAGCATTCTCATCTAGACGCATAACTTTTACTCCCATAGTTGAACGTCCAGTTTGTGAAATATTGGCAACATTTGTTCGAATCATGACACCGGTATCTGTGATAACCATCAAATCTTCGTTACCTTTTACTGTTAGAAGACCTGCAAGATGACCATTCTTATCTGTAATATTAGCGGTTTTCATACCTTTACCAGCACGACCTTTAGTTGGATATTCAGTGGCAACTGTACGCTTACCATATCCTTTTTCGGTGATAATGAGGACCTCATCTTGGTCAGTAATTACTCTAGCTCCAACTACAGCATCTCCTTCACGAAGATTTACCCCTTTAACACCAGTAGCACTACGACTCATGCTACGAACAGTAGACTGGTTGAAACGAACTGCATAACCTAATTTAGTACCGATAATGATGTCAGTATCTTCTTGAGTAAGAAGAACATTAATCAATTCGTCCTCATCTTTCAAATTCAAGGCTTTTAGACCGTTTTGACGAATGTTGGCAAATTCTTTAACGCTAGTTCTCTTGACAATACCTGCTCGAGTCGTAAAGAAGATGTATGCATCATCACTACGTTCTGATTCGACATTAATGATAGTTTGGATGCTTTCTCCCTCATCCAGTTTCAAGAGGTTAACTACAGGCAATCCCTTTGCTGTACGACCATATTCTGGGATTTCATAACCTTTCAAACGATAGACACGACCTTTGTTGGTAAAGAAGAGCAAGTGATCATGGGTGCTAGTAGAAACCAATTCACGCACAAAGTCATCGTCCTTAACTCCAGTTCCCTGTATGCCACGTCCACCACGTTTTTGAGCTGTGAACTCATCTTGGTCCAAACGTTTGATATAACCTTTATTTGATAAAGTGATGAGAACATCAGACTCTTCAATCAAGTCTTCATCTTCAAGTGTCAAGACTTCTCCGACCATCAACTCAGTACGGCGTTTATCTCCAAACTTCCGTTTGACTTCATCCAATTCTTCTTTGATAATTTGTACAACACGTTCTGGCTTAGCAAGAATATCTGCTAAATCAGCAATCAAAGCAATAAGGTCATCATATTCAGATTGTATCTTATCACGTTCCAAACCTGTCAAACGACGAAGACGCATGTCAAGAATTGCTTGACTTTGACGTTCAGAAAGCTTGAATTTGCTCATCAATTCTGATTGAGCTTCTTCATCAGTCTCACTGGCACGGATGATACGAATGACTTCATCAATATGATCTAGTGCAATCAACAATCCTTCTAAGATATGCGCGCGTGCCTCAGCTTTTTCTTTATCAAATTGAGTGCGACGAGTCACAACTTCTTTTTGGTGCTCAATGTATGCATCCAAGATTTGGCGAAGCGATAAAATCTTTGGAACACCATTTTGGATAGCAAGCATGTTAAAACCAAAGCTAGTCTGCATCTGAGTCATCTTGAATAAGTTGTTCAAAATAACATTAGCTGATGCGTCGCGTCTAACTTCAATAACAAAGCGAACACCTTCACGGTTAGATTCATCACGAACAGCTGTAATTCCTTCAATACGTTTCTCTTGAACCAGACGCACAATATGTTCATGTACTTTGGTTTTGTTGACCATATATGGGAATTCAGTAACAACGATACGTTCACGACCAGTTTTTGTTTCCTCGATTTCTGTTCGAGAACGAAGAACAATAGATCCCTTACCTGTCTCGTATGCTTTATGAATACCTGATTTCCCCATAACTAGGGCACCGGTTGGAAAATCTGGACCAGGCAAAACTTCCATCAAATCTTTAGTTGTAACTTCAGGATTATCCATGACGAGTTTAACAGCATCAATGGTTTCACCTAAATTATGAGGTGGAATATTGGTCGCCATACCAACGGCGATACCTGTAGCACCATTTACCAATAGATTTGGGAAACGAGCTGGTAAAACTACCGGTTCGCGCTCATTGGCATCATAGTTATCAACAAAATCAACGGTATTTTTATTGATATCACGAAGCATTTCAAGGGCAATCTTGCTCATACGAGCTTCGGTATAACGTTGCGCGGCAGCACCATCACCATCCATGGAACCAAAGTTTCCATGTCCATCTACAAGCATGTAGCGATAACTCCACCATTGTGCCATACGGACCATAGCCTCGTAAATAGATGAATCACCGTGTGGGTGGTATTTACCCATTACGTCCCCTGTAATACGGGCAGATTTTTTATGAGGTTTATCAGGCGTAACTCCTAATTCGTTCATTCCGTACAAAATACGACGATGAACAGGTTTCAACCCATCACGAACATCAGGAAGAGCACGCGATACGATTACACTCATGGCGTAGTCGATAAAGCTAGTCTTCATCTCCTTGGTCAGATTGACATTCACTAAATTTTTATCTTGCATTAACAAATGCCTCGTTTCACTATTAGTAATTACATATATTATACCATAGTTTGGACTATTTTACAGTCTAACAACACGTGTAAAACGTTTACATATTTATCCCGAAGGTATATCCGTGACAAAGCCTAGCAAAAGTGATAGAATGAAATCAAATGGGGTTCCCCCTTAATAAAATAAAGGAGATGTTTAGACAAATGACAGCAACTAAACAACACAAAAAAGTTATCCTCGTCGGTGACGGTGCCGTAGGTTCATCTTACGCTTTTGCCCTCGTAACACAAGGAATTGCACAAGAACTTGGTATCATTGAAATTCCTCAATTATTTGAAAAAGCAGTTGGTGATGCCGAAGACCTTAGCCACGCGCTAGCTTTTACTTCACCTAAAAAAATCTATGCAGCTAAGTACGAAGACTGTGCGGATGCAGACCTTGTAGTTATCACTGCCGGTGCTCCACAAAAACCAGGTGAAACTCGTCTTGACCTTGTTGGTAAAAACCTTGCTATCAACAAATCAATCGTTGAACAAGTTGTTGCGTCTGGTTTTGACGGTATCTTCCTTGTTGCTGCTAACCCAGTTGACATTTTAACTTACTCAACTTGGAAATTCTCAGGATTCCCTAAAGAACGTGTTATCGGTTCAGGTACTTCACTTGACTCAGCTCGTTTCCGTCAAGCACTTGCTGAAACTATCGGTGTTGATGCTCGTTCAGTTCACGCCTACATCATGGGTGAGCACGGTGACTCTGAATTTGCAGTTTGGTCACACGCTAACGTTGCCGGTGTTAAATTGGAACAATGGTTACAAGCTAACCGTGACTTGAATGAAGCGGATCTTGTTGAACTCTTCATCTCAGTTCGTGACGCTGCTTACTCAATCATCAACAAAAAAGGTGCTACATACTACGGTATCGCAGTTGCTCTTGCTCGTATCACAAAAGCTATCCTTGATGATGAAAATGCGGTTCTTCCACTTTCAGTCTTCCAAGAAGGACAATACGGAGTTGAAAACGTCTTTATCGGTCAACCAGCTATCGTTGGTGCGCATGGTATCGTTCGCCCAGTTAACATCCCATTGAACGATGCTGAAACTCAAAAAATGCAACTTTCTGCTCGTGAATTGCAAGAAATTATTGACGAAGCATGGAAAAACCCAGAATTCCAAGCTGCTTCTAAAAACTAATTCAATTTAATTTTAAAAAAAAGAAATGTCTAGACAAAACAGTCTAGACATTTTTTATAACGTTAATCCATTTGTGCAAAAGCTGCTTCAGCTTCTGCATTGCTAATTGCACCTAACTGAATCTTAGCAATTTTACCATTTGAATCAATTAGGTATTCAGTTGGGATACTTCGAATCTGATAGGCTTGGAAGGTAGTTCCCTTAGTGTCATATAAGACAGGTATATCCTTATAGCCCTGCTCCTCAAACCATTTTGGAAATTGGTCGATCGTTTTTTCGCCTTGAAGGCCGGGTGCAATAACAGATAATATTTCAAAATCACGATCTTCTTTTGCAGCAAGTTCCATTAATTCAGGCATACTTTTTTTACAAGGTCCGCACCAAGAAGCCCAAAATTTAAGATAAACTTTCTTTCCTTTATAATCTGATAATTTCACTTCTTTTCCATCCATAGATTGGAGCGTGAAATCCGGTGCTTCTGCTCCTACAGCTATTTGCTTAACCGTTGCTTGCTGCTGTGCTTGAGTCGTTTGATTTTCCTGACTTGGTTCCTTCTCTTCCTTGCCACAAGCAATCAAAAGAAAGATAGATAAGAAACTAAGTCCAAAATAGATTGTTTTTTTCATAGATTACTCCTTTTATCCTAATATTCCAGATAAGACATTTAACTGTCCCAACATTAATAAAATTCCCATGAGAATAATTAGTAAACCACCAATTCTTTTCAATAAGAGTAGGTGAGATTTAATTCTACTAAAATAAGGCATGATCAGACCTGATGCCAAGGCCAATACTAAAAATGGAAGCGCCATTCCAAGTGTATAAATTAGGGTTAATAAAGCCCCTTGAAAAGCTCCATTTCCTCCTGAGGCAGCCAGTGCTAAAACAGAACTTAAAACTGGGCCTATACATGGAGTCCAGCCAAAGCTGAAGCTGATACCCAGTAAAAAGGCCGACAAATATTTGCTAGACTGTTTTTGCTTAAATGTTACTGTTTTTTGTACCTCTAATTTTTGTAAGTGAAGAATTTCCATCTGATGCAAACCCAGTATAACAATCATGATTCCCATGACATAACGGAACCAGTCGGCATAAAGTAAATTCCCAAGAAATCCTGCTCCAAACCCTAGAATAAAGAAAATTAGAGAGATACCTGCGATAAAACAGAGTGTCCGAATCAATCCTGACCAGGCAACATCTTTACCCAAAAAACGAAATGTCCTTGACTCCTCTTGATCATCTAGCAGAACACCTGCGTAGACTGGTAACAAGGGAAAAATACAGGGAGAAAAGAATGACAAGACCCCAGCTATAAAGACAGAAATAAAAAATATAATACTTTCCAATTAAGAACCTTCTTTCATATAGTCATCTTATATTTTACTATAAAAGAAAACGTTTGTAAGATATCTGCTACGCAAATTTGATTTCAACTAAAACGAAAAAAAGGAGCTCAGCTCCCTTTTGATTAATAAGTTCCTTCTTCACCTTGACTTGTCAAGATAACAGGTCCATCCTTGGTAATAACAAACTGATGCTCATACTGACATGATAGACCACCATCTATAGTTTTGTGAGCCCAGCCTGTTTTCATGTCTGTATCAATTTCCCAATCACCTGTATTAATCATAGGTTCGATTGTCAAAACCATACCTTCACGAAGGCGAAGGCCACGACCTGCGATACCATAGTTTGGAACCATTGGTTCTTCATGCATGGTTGGTCCAACACCGTGTCCTACAAGATCACGAACAACGCCGTATCCACGACTTTCAGCATATTCTTGAATCGCTGCACCAATATCGCCGATGCGATTGCCAACAACAGCTTGTTCGATCCCCTTATACATAGCTTCCTTGGTCACGTCCATCAAGTTTTTAACTTCTTCTGATGGTTTACCAACTGCGTATGCCCAACAAGAATCAGCCAAACCACCCGTAAAGTTTTGAGTATATTTTTTCATCTGCTCAACGTTGTTAAAATTGAGTTTAGAAACATTGAGGTCAGACTTCGCGATTGGCCCACCAAGAACCATATCAACCTTGAGGAGGTCACCCTCTTTGAGGATATAATGACGAGGGAAGGCATGTGCTACTTCGTCATTGAGCGAACAGCAGGTTGCATATGGATAGTCCATCATTGCCCCATCAACACCAATCTGTAGTGGAAGGAAATTCTCTTCTTTACAACGACGGCGAACATACTCTTCTACTTCCCACATATCAACACCTGGCTTAATGATATCACGCAAGCCAATGTGGATACTTGCAAGAAAATCACCAGCCTTATCCATAGCTTCGATTTCTCTAGCTGATTTTAATGTAATCATGTTTTCTCCTAGATTCTAATTAATTTTTACAGTTACATTTGCTTTTGATACAATTTGATGATTGAGATAAATGTCATAATCAATAATAGCCGATCGTCTCGTATGATGAATAATTCTAGCTTGAATCCGTAGAACATCATCAATCTGAACAGCCTGTAAGAAGTAAATCAACATTTGTTCAATGATGAGGTTACGACCGCTATTAACGACCAAGTCTTGCGTCATATGAGTCAAGATTTCTGAAAGAACACCATTAGCCAGAACACCATTTTTTTCTAACATAAAGGGTTCGACTGTAATAACAACTTCATCATGATGATAAGATAACTTCTGTCCAATCTGTTCTGAAAAGGTTGGTAAAGTTGAGACCTGAGAACGACTCATTTTTTCCATAACATCACGTCTAGTAATGACACCAAGCAAGGTTTGATTGCTCCGTACAACAGGTACCATTTCAAAATCTTCTGCAATCATTCTCTGGCTCACGTTAGCAATATTCGTTGCTAGGCCTGTCATATAGACCGTTCTTGTCATGACCTTATCAATGGTAGTCCCTGGTGACTTATCTCCAGCATCACGCATGGTCACGACACCAACAACAACCTTGTGCTGATTGATAACAGGGAATCGACTACTTCTATTCTTACGAACTAAATCTAAATAATCTTTTACAGTATCCGTTTCTTGTAAAAAACCATATTCATGACAAGTGCGATAGATTTTTTCAACCGTTAAAATATCTGTCTTTATTTGTACATTTGACAAAGCTCGGTTAATCATGGTTGCAATGGTAAATGTGTCATGTTTACTGCGTAACACTGGGATATTTTTCTTATTAGCAGCATCCAAAACATCTTTATGAACTTCAAATCCACCCGTTACCAAGACAGCATTTTCATTTTCAAGTGCCAATAATTGGATCCGTGTTCTATCACCGACAATAAGTAGACCACCATCATGAAGATAAGAAAGAATATTTTTTTCTGTCATGGCTCCAATGGAGAATTTACTGAATTCTCTCTCCAAACCTGCTTGGCCAGCTAAAACTTCTGAACCAGTGACTTCTGCAATTTCTGCAAAGGTTAATCTCTCAATGGCAACTTTTTTGGACTTGACACGGACAGTTCCACTTCGAGGACGTGTTTCAACCAATCCTCTATTTTCAGCTTCTTTGATAGCACGATAAGCTGTACCATCACTCACTCCCAGCCTATTTGAAATACTTCGAACACTGACCCGTTTTCCGACTGGTAATTCTTCTAAATAAGCTAAAATTTCTTGGTGTTTACTCATTTAGCTCTCCTTTTGTATAGCGAAATTCTAGATAATCCCGCATCTTACGAGTATATCGATCACTACCCTTGAAACGACGATATAGAACGAAGCCTGATTTTTGTGCAACCTTTTGACTAGCACTATTTTCTAAATGCGTCACAATAGAAAGTTGCTTTAATTCAAACTGATCCATAGACAAATCGCGTAATTTAGTCACTGCTTCCGTCATATATCCTTGAGACCAATAATCTTTCCTTAAAAAATAGCCAATTTCTGCTTCTTTACGGATTTCATCCAGCTTTTCAAACTTGATGGCTCCAATCATCTTCTGTGCTTTCTTATCACAAATCGCCCAAATTCCCAAAGGTGATTTCATAAAGTAGTTAGCAAGAGCATATTGACTTTCCTCAATGCTGGCTTGCGTAGGAAAAATAAATTGGAGATTTTCAGGGTCTGATGCTAGAGCATGAAAGTCATCTACATCCGTAAAAAAGAATGGACGGAAATACAAACGTTCCGTCTCATAGAAAGAATACATTGCTAATTTTGTCCAGATATTCATTGTGTTCCTCAAAATGGCTAATCTTCGATTAGCTCAATATCTGCTCCAAGCTTACGTAATTTCTCAATAATATTTGAGTAGCCTCGTAGGATGAATTCAACATTGGTAATCTCTGTTTTTCCTTCAGCCATCAAGCCAGCAATAACCAAGGCAGCTCCAGCACGTAGGTCTGTCGCCTTAACTTTTGCACCCTGCAAAGGATTTCCACCCTTATAAAGGATGTGGTCGTTTGTTGTTGAAATATCTGCGTTCATTTTAGCTAATTCAAAGACATGGTTCACACGTTTTTCATAAATGGTATCAATCAGTGTTCCTCGTCCTTCTGCTTTCAACAAAAGTGGTGTAATCGGTTGTTGAAGGTCTGTAGCAAATCCTGGATATGGAGCAGTCTTGATATTAACAGCTTTTAGATTTTTCTGCTCTTCAACAAAGATACTATCTTCAGAAACAGTCATATGAACACCCATTTCTTCAAGTTTCGCAATAAAACCTTCTAAATGTTCATAAAGTACATTGTTAATAAGAATTCCTTGTCCCACAGCAGCAGCTAAAGAAATATAAGTACCAGCTTCGATACGATCTGGAATAACTTGATGACGTGTGCCGTGTAGAGATTCAACACCATCGATAGTAATCATATCCGTACCTGCACCACGAATATGAGCTCCCATATTATTTAACAAAGTAGCTACATCAATAATTTCAGGCTCTCGAGCAGCATTTTCAATGACTGTACGTCCTTGAGCTTTTACTGCTGCAAGCATCGTATTAATAGTTGCTCCTACACTTACAGTATCCATATAAATACTAGCACCCTGTAACTTAGAACCATTAGTTGAGAGATTCATATTATCTCCCTCATAGGTTGTCTTAGCACCCATAGCTTCAAAAGCTTTCAAGTGCAAGTCAATAGGACGAGGACCCAAGTCACATCCACCAGGCAAACCTACTGTTGCTTCACCAAAACGTCCAAGAAGACTACCGTAGAAATAATAGGATGCGCGAAGACTGTTAATCTTACCGTATGGCATTGGTTTATTTTGAACACCACGAGGATCAATTTCTAGAACGTCATCATAGCGCTTAACACTCGCACCCATAATTTCCATAATATCAACCAAACTAGCGACATCGGAGATATCTGGAACACAATCCAAAATAACTACATCATCTGATAAAATAATAGCAGGAATCAGAGCAACTACACTATTTTTTGCTCCGCTAATGGTTATCTCACCCTTTAATGGACGTCTACCGTTAATGACTATTTTTTTCATTATTTTTTTTATACTCTTTCACTATTTATTCATAAGGTCTCACCCTATATTATACCATATTTCCTTCTTATTATCTATCATAATAAATCAAATAAGCTCCTTAAGATTTTATTGATTTAAAACAGTTTCTGAAGTAAACTTAAAAAATAACTGATACAAATATTGTTCAAGAAAAAAAGCTTTCCAAAAATCTTGGAAAGCCTTATTTAATGTTTATTTTGCGATTGGGTAAACAGAAACCTGTTTCTTATCGCGACCTTTACGTTCGAAACGTACTACGCCTTCAACTTTAGCGAACAAAGTATCGTCTCCACCACGTCCAACGTTTACACCTGGATAGATGTGTGTACCACGTTGACGGTAAAGGATTGATCCACCAGTTACAGTTTGTCCGTCAGCTGCTTTAGCTCCAAGACGTTTAGCTTGTGAATCGCGTCCGTTTGATGTAGAACCTCCACCTTTTTTGTGGGCGAAAAGTTGCAAGTTGTTAAGAGTCATTTTTAACATAATGTTTTCCTCCGTGTTAGTTTTCTGTGATAACTCTGGTTTGGACGAACTCAGAAGAGTTCTCCGATAAGTTTGCCATACCTAAGAAAAATGATTCAAAGAATAATTGTGACATTTCTCTCTGGTGAGAAGGAAGATCTTTTGGAATTTCAACCATCAGATAGCCACCTTCATCTTCGTTTAATTCTAAGATTGGTTCATAGCCTGCAAATTTCTCAATGGAATTGATAAAGTTTATGGCAAGCGTAGAAACCGATGCACACACGACATCTAGGCCGTATTCGCCACTCTCGGCGTGTCCAGTAATCTCCGCACTCCTCAGCTCGCCATCTTCGGCTCTCTCAAAGACTGCTTGTATCATGTGTTCTCCTTAAAATTAAGCGTTGATTGCGTTGATGACAACTTTAGTGTATGGTTGACGGTGACCTTGTTTACGGTGGCTACCTTTTTTAGGTTTGTACTTGTAAGTAACAACTTTCTTTTGTTTTCCTTGTTTTTCAACAGTTCCAACTACAGTAGCTCCAGAAACAAGTGGAGTTCCGACAACAGTGTTTTCACCACCAACAAGAACAACTTCGTTAAAAGTAACTTCTTGACCAGCTTCAACGTTCAATTTTTCAACGTAAACTGCTTGACCAACTTCAACTTTAACTTGTTTTCCGCCAGTTTTGATAATTGCGTATGTGCTCATTATGCACCTCCTATGATTTTTTGGGGTTTCCCCGAATTTTTGTGAAGACTCGCCTAGCATCGTGGGACGAACCACTTAAAAGAAGAGCTCTTAGTATAACAAAGAATAAACTAGGAATTAAGCTGAAGACATAACTTATGTTAGGCAAGGCGATAATGACGAAGTTTAAATTTGTTATACGACGAGCAACGATGTTCGTGCGGTTGCACAGGATCGTGCATAGTCAACTCTACAAGTATAGCATGATTCCAAATTTTTGACAAGTATTTTCACTCAAAATTCAGCCTTTTATCAGACTTTTTTTGTAAAGAAGATAAAACCATACTTAGATAAAAAATACTCATCATGATAGGGACACCTAAAATCGTTTTTTCGTTGAAGATAATCGTTAAGTAAGCTGAAAATACTACTCCTAGAATGAAACTAACAAGTAGGCTCACAAAAATCAATCCTTCCATCAAAAAGGCTGTGTGCTTGGTCCGGACGTATTCGCCAAAAGCCAACATGGTGCGTTTGATATTTCCCGTCATAAAGGCATTGTTATAGGCAATTCCAGAAACCTCTCCAAAAGCTGTTGTAACCAGACCCATACAAAAAGCCAGAGGAGGAATAATAAACATGTTATCAACACTCAATGGAACAAAGCCGATTATCAATGATAAAATAGCTAATGGAACAAGTGATAGAATGGGTTTTTTAACAATGCGAAGTTTTTCCTTGTAAATCGTAAGCAAAAAAACGCCTAACATGAAAGATAAAAGTGTCAATATCTTTATTTCAGCATCAGCCAAATTTCTCTGAACGATTCCGACTGATAGAAATACCACATTCCCTGTTTGCCCAGCGACTAAGGTATTGCCTCTTACAATAAACGTATAGGCATCTACATAGCCTGCACAAAAAGTCAAAAAAAGCGCCAATCTTTTTGAATGACGAGAAATCTTTCTCATAGGTAATAATCTCATACTAAACTCCTAAATTTACTGTAACTATTGTACCATTTTTTCTAGAAATTTCGAAGTATCAAAGCAAAAGAATTATCTCAAGGTAACGAGTTGGCTCTTTCTATGATATAATGAAATCAATCATTACTTGTGGAAAAGGAGTAACTATGCTAAAACTTGGTATCATAGGAACTAGTTCAATCAGCCATCATTTTCTAGATGCTGCCCATACTAGCGGGAAATTTCAACTGAGTGCAGTCTATTCTAGAAAAATAGAAACCGCAGAAAAGTTTGTTGAACAGTATCAAGGCGTTAAGCTATTTGATCAGCTAAATGATTTCTTTAATGATTCATTCGAAGTGGTTTATATCGCTAGTCCGAACTCATTGCATTATAGTCAGGCAAAGATGGCTTTATCTACTGGAAAACATGTCATCCTTGAAAAACCAGCTGTCACTCAACCACAAGAATGGCAGGAATTAGTTCAAACGGCTAAAGATAATAAATGTTTTATCTTTGAAGCAGCAAGAAACTACCACGAAGATGCTTTTACCACAATCAAAGACTTTCTTGCAAACAAACAAATTCTGGGTGCAGACTTTAACTACGCTAAATATTCTTCTAAGATGCCTAACCTACTTGCTGGCGATACTCCTAATGTTTTCTCAGACCGTTTTGCAGGTGGTGCACTCATGGATCTTGGTATTTATCCTATCTACGCTGCTGTTCGCTTATTTGGAAAACCGACTCATGCAACCTATCAAGCTCAGAAACTAGATAATAGTATCGATTTGAACGGTGACGGCATGCTCTACTATCCTGACTATCAAGTACACATCAAAGCAGGAAAGAATATCACTTCTAATCTTCCTTGTGAGATTTATACTACTGATGGAACCTTGACACTTAATACAATCGAGCATGTCCAATCAGCTACTTTTACAGACCATCAAGGAAATGAAGTTCAACTTCCTATCCAGCAGGCTCCTCACACCATGACTGAGGAAGTTGCTGCTTTCGCACATATGATTAAGCAAGCAGACCTGAATCTCTACCAATCTTGGATTGATGATGCGACACACGTCCATGAGCTACTTTATACCATGCGCCAGAATGCTGGCATTAGATTTGAGGCAGAAAAATGAAAACCAAACTACCTACCGAATGGCAAGAATTGATTGATCAACTGGGATTCCAAGAATTTACTCCCATTCAAACTCAACTTTTTGAACCAATAACAGAAGGTGAAAACCTACTTGGAGTCAGTCCAACTGGTACAGGGAAAACTTTAGCCTATCTCCTACCTAGTCTTCTCAAACTGCAAAAGAAAAAAGCCCAACAATTATTGATTTTAGCACCTAATACTGAGCTTGCTGGACAAATTTTTGAAGTCACTAAAACCTGGGGTGAGGCTATCGGATTAACAGCTCAGCTATTTCTATCCGGTTCGAGCCAGAAACGCCAAATTGAACGACTTAAAAAAGGACCAGAAATTCTGATTGGAACACCTGGTCGTATCTTTGAACTGGTCAAATTGAAAAAAATCAAGATGATGAACGTGGAAACAATCATTCTTGATGAATTCGACCAACTCCTTGATGATTCTCAAATTCATTTTGTCGAGAAAATTACCAACTACGCACCTCGTGACCATCAACTTATTTACATGAGTGCCACTACCAAATTTGACCAAGATAAGATTGCACCTAACACGCGCATCATTGACCTCTCAGACCAAAAGTTAGACAACATCCAACACTTCTACATGCAAGTAGACCAACGTCACAGAGTAGATATGCTTCGTAAACTGGCACAGGTTGAAGATTTCCGTGGTCTTGTCTTCTTTAATAGCTTGTCTGATCTTGGAAGCGCCGAGGAAAAATTACAATACCGTGATGTTTTAGCAGTTTCGCTAGCTAGCGATGTCAACGTTAAATTTAGAAAAGTTATTCTAGAAAAATTCAAAGATAATCAACTGACACTACTTCTTGCGACAGACCTTCTGGCTCGTGGTATCGACATTGATAGCTTGGAATGCGTGATTAACTTTGACGTCCCTAGAGACACGGAAACTTACACTCACCGTGCGGGTCGTACAGGGCGTATGGGTAAAGATGGCTATGTCATCACCCTTGTAACCCATCCAGAAGAACTTAAAAAACTTAAGAAATTTGCAAGTGTACGTGAAATCGTCCTAAAAAATCAAGAACTCTATATCAAATGAGAGTGGGACAGAAATCGGTAATTCGTTAGAATTCGATTTCGTCGTCCCACCTCCGCACAGTTGAGTAGGGCTGTAAAAGCTGATGAAATCAGCGTATTAGAGCCCACTCAACCACTGCGTCTTGCTCGACACTCCAAATACAATTGAGAGGCTAGAACTTTTTTCCCAGCCTCTTTTTCTTATCCCCAAGTAATTTCTAAACGGTAGTTGGCAAATGGAACTCCTTCTTTGTTTTGTAGTTGATAGGCTAGTTCAATCTTCTCTTCACCAACTTCGTAGTGGCTTGTTTGGATGATAAACTCCTGCAGTCCCATAGGTGTTGGAATATAGGCTAAACTATCAGAATCCTTGAGAAAACGCATGATGGTCTTGGGATTTGAGAAACGTGTCATGACAAGTTCCTCCCCATTAAATTTCAAAACTACTTTTTCTTGGTCTTCATTGTAAAAAAGGAGATAGGAAAAATCGCCCTTTTCCCGTAATTCAACATCATAAAGTTGGTCGATTACTTCCAATTGGTCATCGAACTTGATGGTATTTCTCATTCTAATCTTCACAACTATTCCTCTTTCTTCTCACTTATCCCTACTATTTTACCAAAAAGGCAAGGAATTTGCTATAATGGTCTTATGAATGAAAAAGTATTTCGTGACCCAGTTCACAACTATATCCACGTTAATAATCAAGTCATTTATGACCTGATCAATACCAAAGAATTTCAACGGCTCCGTCGCATCAAACAGCTTGGGACATCTAGCTATACTTTCCATGGTGGAGAGCATAGTCGTTTTTCTCACTGTTTGGGTGTCTACGAAATTGCCCGTCAAATCACTGAGATTTTTGAGGAGAAATATCCTGAGGAATGGGATTCTAACGAGTCACTACTAACCATGACTGCAGCTTTACTACATGATCTCGGACACGGTGCCTACTCTCATACTTTTGAAAATCTCTTTGACACCGACCATGAGGCAATTACCCAGGAAATTATCCAAAGCCCTGATACAGAGATTCATCAGGTTCTTTTGCAGGTTGCACCGGACTTTCCAAAAAAAGTAGCCAGCGTTATCGACCACACTTATCCAAACAAACAAGTGGTTCAGCTCATTTCTAGTCAGATTGATGCAGACCGTATGGACTATCTCCTACGCGACTCCTACTTCACCGGTGCTTTTTATGGCCAGTTTGACCTCACTCGTATTCTTCGTGTCATTCGTCCTGTTGAAAATGGCATTGCCTTTCAGCGTAATGGGATGCATGCCATCGAGGACTATGTACTCAGTCGTTACCAGATGTATATGCAGGTTTATTTCCACCCAGCCACACGCGCCATGGAAGTCCTTCTGCAAAATCTTCTCAAACGTGCTAAGGAGCTCTATCCTGAAAATAAGGACTTCTTTGCCCTTACATCCCCACATCTACTGCCATTTTTTGAGAAGAAGGTAACCTTATCTGACTATCTTGCACTTGACGACGGGGTTATGAATACCTATTTCCAACTCTGGATGACTAGTACAGATAAAATTCTAGCTGATCTTTCGCAACGTTTTATCAACCGTAAGGTCTTTAAATCTATTACTTTTTCTGAGGACGACCAAGACAAACTTGAGATCATGCGGAATTTCGTAGAAGAAATTGGGTTTGACCCCAACTACTACACTGCTATCCATAAGAATTTTGACCTTCCTTACGATATTTATCGACCAGAGTCTGCAAATCCAAGAACTCAAATCGAGATTGTCCAAAAGAATGGCGAGCTGGCAGAACTTTCTAGCCTATCTCCTATCGTCCAATCTCTTGCAGGAAGCCGTCATGGTGACAACCGTTTCTACTTCCCTAAAGAAATGCTTAAGCAAAACAGTATTTTCACGAATATCATTCAACAATTTTCACATTTGATTGAGAATGATCATTTTACTCCAGACAAGAAATAACAGAGGAAATTTATGAGTATAAAACTAATCGCCGTCGATATTGATGGTACCCTGGTTAATAGCAAAAAAGAAATTACTCCAGAAGTTTTTGCAGCTATCCAAGATGCCAAAGCAGCTGGGGTCAAGGTTGTCATTGCAACAGGACGCCCCATCGCTGGTGTTGCCAAACTTCTTGACGACTTGCAGTTGAGAGACGAAGGAGACTATGTTGTGACCTTCAACGGTGCCCTTGTCCAAGAAACCGCTAATGGCCATGAGATTATCAGCGAATCCTTGACTTACGAGGACTATCTTGATATGGAATTTCTCAGCCGTAAACTGGGAGTCCATATGCATGCTATTACCAAAGACGGCATCTACACTGCCAATCGCAATATCGGAAAATACACCGTACACGAGTCAACTCTCGTCAGCATGCCAATTTTTTACCGTACACCTGAAGAGATGGCTGATAAAGAAATCGTCAAATGTATGTTTATCGACGAACCAGAGATTCTCGATGCTGCTATTGAAAAGATTCCAGCAGAATTTTACGAGCGATACTCTATCAACAAATCTGCTCAATTTTACCTAGAACTCCTTAAAAAGGATGTAGACAAGGGATCTGCTATCACTCACCTAGCTGAGAAACTTGGACTAAGCAAAGATGAAACTATGGCGATCGGTGATGAAGAAAATGACCGTGCCATGCTAGCAGTCGTTGGAAATCCCGTTGTTATGGAAAACGGAAACCCAGAACTCAAAAAAATCGCCAAATACATCACCAAAACAAATGATGAATCCGGCGTTGCCCATGCCATTCGAACTTGGGTCTTGTAAACTGAATAGAATATAATAAAAGCACCCCAGAAGTTAGAGAAAAAGTCTAACTCCTGGGGTATTTTCATTACAGATTACTCTTCTGATTCCCTTTTTATTTTTGGAATTTTCTTATTATCCAGTTTAGGAATGCCCTTGTTCTCAATCTTGGGAAGGTTCTTTAGTTCATCGGCAGTAGGCACCTTCTGGTATACCTTAGCAGGCCTATAGAGTAAAGCAAACGATAAGAACAAGGCAACAACGCTCCCAATAGTTGCTATGTTTCGTTTACTCGCTTCTGTCGAAGGGACCCTGGCTCCGCTTGTACTAAGGTCCTTCCATTCAAGATGCTCTGCTTCAATCGCTTTTTTCTCTTCCCAAAGTGGAACGAGTAAAAAATGGTTAAATGGCACAACTGTAGCCATGGCTGTCGCGCCTAGCGGGATAAATCTATTGAGATTTATGATAAGCAAGATACTTAGGATAGAAAATAATACGAATAGAACTATTACTAAGACTAAGCGAATTTTATATTCTTTTTTTAGTCGAGGGTATTCTTCTTGGGACATCTGACATATTACCTCTTTCTCCAAAATTCTATACATCTGAAAAGCATTAGTCCAGTGACTCCTGTTGTAAATCTTTGATAAACTCCACAACTTGATGATTCTCAATCTTCACATAATATCTACCGCTATTATTGACAAGTTTATCCCCTTCATATCTATCAATCTTTACAGCATAAAGACCGCTTGGTAAGGATTGATTGTTATAAAATTCTTTCATTTGCGATTCAAGGTCTTTAAGATAGGCATCATATAACTGATCCTTCTTGTCTTCTGGGGTGTAGTATCGAAATTGAAACTCTGGTATAAAAATATCTTTTTGGAAAAGATATTGAGCATCCATAGGATACATCCCTTGTAATGCTTGTCCTTTTCTTTGATTTTCCTCTAATATTTCATCATAAAGATACATGTTGCCAGATTTACTATTAAATTGAAAATCAATCCCTTCGTACTTCAAAGCAGTCATTTTAGGATCTGTTATTGAAGTATCCAATTTTTTTAAAAATTCGCTGGTACCTGGACTAATCTCAATTCCTAGATAGGCTAATTCTGGAAAAGCCTGATAAATTTTTTTGTTTTGTTCATAATCTACTTCTGCATCCGTCTTTTTATACTTTTTGTTTTCCGAAGGACGAGTATAGTATTCAAAACGGGAATTAGCCTGATAGGTTTTACCATCTATATTTTCAGTGTAAGTACCATGGATTACAAATCCTCCTACACTTGTATAGTTTTTTTCGTATTTTTCTAACTCAAACTGACCTGTAAGACCGTAGTTCTCATAAGAACGATGTACAGCTTGCTCAAGTTCATTCCGACTTGCATGGGCAAATAGACCCCACATATCCATCATTGCAAGAATAGGACTAAGGATTATGAACATTACAAATAGTATAACTATGGATAAACAGCCAATTAATAAACCTTTTTTCATATTTCTATCCCCAAGTAGCATTTATATTGTATTATCAATAACATTACCATTCAACCCGACGATTACTTTTTCCAACCGGTAAATACTCGTGCATATTCAAGCCAATAGAAGGGAAGACAGACTATGCTCGCTACAACAAGGGAAGTAAGAACATATACCGCTGGCAACGTAAATAAACGTGCTATAACTATTACAATTGCTGAAATAAATAGGTAAACAACAGAAGGAAGAAATAAAAGATTCTTCCTATACTCACCATGTGGTAATTTCTTAGCTTTAGGGACAATTAACAACTGGTAAACAAAGGTTAGTAGTTGAAACATAATGCTTAGGACACTCAACACCATGAAGACAGACCAGTAGTTCTTCCCCAAAAATAAAGAACTCCAGAAAAGAAACTCAACATGAGAAATTAAAATAGAACTAGCTGGAATCAATTGCAATAATTTTGATTTGGAAAAATTTTGGAATAGCAAAAACATGAACAATGAAACCAATATATGATAGATAGTGATGTAAAGGATAATCATACTCACATCATGTATCTCACCTTCTATAACAATAGACACTATAAATATCAGTAAAGCAAAAATTACCTCCATCGCAACTGACTTTAAAAAGTCAGAGTTCTTTATAGGACTAGTATCCACAACTGCTATATTCAAAAATTCATAATATTTTTCTTTCATTTCTCTCCCTCAAAAACCATAAAATCTATGTCTATTATAACACAAAAGAGAGCGGTTCCTCATTATCTATTTCCATGTACTTTAATCACACATGATTACCAACTTATAAGGTAGAAGATAAAGAAAAAGCAAGCCTAATAGCTTGCTTGATAGTTAAGGAATTAAGAATTGATTTTCATAATCTTTTGGGAGATCATAAGATATTTCTCCATTGCTATTACCAAATCGACTTTGATTAAAAATAGGAAATAGTTTGGAGTCATACTCAGTTTTTATAGAAAAACGTTCTCTTTCAAAACTAATAGTTGCAGCTACTGACGGATCCTCAAAAACCGTTTGTTTCCCTTGGGAATGCAAACGAACGTTTATAGTAGCTATTTCTTCAGGATATTTCTCAAATCGAACATCAAAACGAATGTCTCTACCTATCGAAGGAGTGTATATTTGATGTTTACTTACACTTACACTGATACTTTGAATCTTTCCTAATTTCTGTTCCAATTCTGGGTCGTTTCTATACAGGTTGGTTTGGATAGCTAGTTTGAAATTTTCCTCATGTTCTTGTAGCCATCTGTTAAGTAAACCAATCATGATCTCTTTTTGAACTTTCGAGGATACATCCTTGCCTTTGTTAACAGAGGCATTCAAAAGATTATTCATCGTTTCATTCAATTTATCATACTCTCTCTTCCAATCCCATGAGGGATCACTTGATACCTCTACTACTGATAAGTACCATCTCCTCATAGTTTCAGGAGATTTATAAGGATTTGGTTTTATAAATGTAAAAGGACCTATACCAGCATCAGGAAAGACTAATTCTACTTTCATTGACTGCTTGCGATTATTATTAGCATAGGCTGTAAAGGAAATATGATAATTTCCACCTACATCTCCACCATTATCAAAGCTTCCCCTCGCAGAACCTGGTAAAAGCGTCACTGACTTTATATATTGCCCTTGACTATCTATGTCTGCAATAATTTCTCTCTTGATAGAATCCTCATGATCATGAATGAACTTACCAGTGTTCCCAATCGGTACCCTAACAAACAAATAAGACAAAGCAAGAATCATAAAGGGAACGGAAATCGCAAGGAATATCCACTTATTCGATTTTAACATACTATCTCCTAATGCTCATTAAAAATCAGTTATAAAACAGCATTTATGTTTCTTTTCATTTTATAATTTTTCTATTTTTTCAAAAATAATCTCTTGCTTCTCGTAACTTTCTCGGAGTGGTAACATACCTAAGATCACCGTAAAGAAACCCAAAAATAAAATACTGTTAATGATAAGGATAGAGGCCTCTGTTCCATTATCAGTAAATATATAAAATCCTAAACATCCTATAACTGCAACAAAAAGAATAGGCAGAAGTTTATACAGTTTTAGCTGACGTTGTGAGCTTGCTAATTTGAAAACTATTTGATACTTCGTTCCTTTACTTGAGAGCTTTTGGTGAAGACTACGACGAACCACAAAAGCAATGAACCTGAAAGTAAGATAAGCTAGGACAATAGAGAGGAAAAATAATCCTAATTTAAAAGAAATATTATGGCTAATGTCATAACTCTTAAAAGCATTCGTAACAATCCCATAACCAGCTCATCCTATTGCTACACCTATTCCAATACCAAGAGATTTGCTCATAGTTGGAGCTAAGCTCTCAAAACTCGTATCTCTTTTATCTAACTTCAAGCATTTAGCTGTGATTTCACTAGGAAGAGAACCCCAGAAATAAGTTTTAGGACTAATACTTGTCATATCCAAAAGATATTTTTCACCTTTAAATTCTACGATTTTATGAAACGTTTTATTTGTTTCTTTAAATTTTAATTCCATATTTACCACCCAAACTAAACCTATTCAGCTCAAAAAGTATCGAAAGCATTAGCGTTTCACTAACAAGCCAAAATAAGCCTTTTTTCATTTCTTTCTCCTAAACATTCTATGTCCATTATACCACAGCATGGATATCTTATGAATGGTTCAAAATTTGGTCAAAGAAAAAACACTGGTTATCCAGTGTTTTTGTGACTAGTTTCGCTCCCTTTATCCCTCTGGCAATTCCACCTTCAAGCTCATATCCGTTGGTTGCAATACCTTCTGAACTGTTGCAAGAAAGGCTAGTCCATTATCAGATGGAGAATATTGGAAGGTGATATGGATGACTTTCTTATCAAACTTATCACCATATCGCTCCACATACTGCTTGCTTTCGAGGAAGTAGATGTAGTTGTTGAGTTTTTCTTGAAGTTTCAAGAGATGCTCCTCTTCTAATGACTCTATCCATTTGTTTTCATCAATCAACAACAACTCTAGATGGTCATCTGAAACACCCATCGCATCGATGCTTGTAACATCTAGTTCAATTTTCTCAACTGTTTTAATGGTTTCTACTACCTTAGGTGGATTGTAGTATTTTTCCTTGAATTCCTTAAGAATCTTCTCTACCTTTTCTTCGTCACACTGTCTGTATAATGGACTACGGTCTAATACATTACATAGTCTTTCATAGGTATAAGTACGTTTCTGCTCATCTGATAATTTTGAAATACTTTCTATAATATTTCTTACTAACTCATCTGTTTCAATAACAAAGGGAAGACTTGTATATTTTTTTATCCATTTACTTTGAACAGAAATATATTTCATTACTTTCTTTAATCTCATTAAATCAATAGATAAGCTAAAATCTTTCAAGATTTCAAAAGTTCTGCGCGCTATATCCCTATCACCTTCCACATACAGAGGATATAAGCAATATTCCATCAATACTAAAATGTCTGTACTATCAAGTTCATAAGAATCCCGTTGCCATATACGATATTTTGGATTTGTACCTAAAAAAGCTTCCTCCTCTTTTCCTTCTCTCATCATATCACGATAAAAATTAACAAAAGATTCATATTCTTTAGGCTCTGGTATTTCAAATTTTTTCATTTATTTACTCCATTGATTTATTCTAAGAATCCCTTCAACTAATAGTGTATAAATAAGTTCCTCACATGCTATGTCAATGGTGATACATCATCAAAACATTATTGTTCAATAGAATTTAAAAAATCATCAATATCTTGGCCTTCTAAACTTTTTACCTTAACTTCCTGATCTTTAAAGATTCCTAAAGGTGTTTCGACTATTTTTAAGATTTCAATGTCTTTTCGGCTAATCTCTTTTGCCCATTCTAATTTGTTTATCTGCTTGAATCCCAACTCATCCTTTATTTCATTTTGGTTGGCGCTTGGTATTATTTCAAACCAATCTTTCTCAACATTTCTTCGAATCATCCCACTACTAACATAAAAAGAATGTCCCTTATATTGAATCTCATAATGAATACTGTATAGATAGTCTAGCTCTTCCATCTTGACTTTTTTGACAAAATGATCTTTAAACACTCGACCACTTATTTTAGAAACATATGCTTCAAAGCGTTCATCTTGAGATTTGCTATGTAATGTAATTTTTCTTTCACCAGCAAATTGTTCAGCTGAATATCTAATACCTTTATATACCGCGTACATATTTTATCCCCTACGAGTTCCAGTCTACAACCATCCTTTGGCTTTTAAAAACTTGTCTGGAATGCGAAGTTCAATCTCATCCATAACTCCTTTTAAGTATTTATCCCAATCTGATATCTGGCTGAATACAACCGGCACTTTAGTGATTGACACCTTCACTTCTTTCGTTAAAACAATGAAGAATTCACACATGTCATTTTCATAATCAAATTCAATTGCGAAGTAATCGTAAGCCTTAAAATCTATTTTAAAAGTTTGATGATTGGGTTCGTCAACTATATCGTATATACAAAATGTTCCAATTCGCTTGGCAAAAACTCTATCCAATATATCGCAGAATTCATCCGCTAAAAAATCCATTTCACTTTCAAACATTGTAATATACCTCTTCTTTTATACCATCCTTTGGCTTTTAAAAACTTGTCGGGAATATGAAGCTCGATTTCCGCCATAATTTCTTTTAAGTAGCTATCCCAATCTTTTATTTCACCAAAGCCGACCATACTTTTACCACCATTCAAAGAGGCTCCGTATCGCTCACCTACAAAAATAGAAAAGCTACAAAATCCTCTATCATAGTTGAAGAATATTAAATAATAATCATACGCAACAAACCGAATTCCAAATCGCTGATAAGGTAAATACTCAACAACATCCACAATTTTTGGCTCAGTGATACGCTCACCAAATACATTTTTTATTTTTTCACTAGTTTTCACTGCTAGTTGAAATATTTGATTCTCTTCCATAAAAACTCCTTCTATTCTTTATAGCCATCCCTTGGCTTTTAAAAACTTATCCGGAATCCGGAGTTCGAGCTCATCCTTGATTCCTTTTAAATAACTATCCCAATCTGTTATTTGGCTATATACAGCTGGCTCTTTAGTAAGGGATAGCTTCACTTCTTTCGATAAAACAATAAAGAATTCACAGAGATCATTTTCATAATCAAATTCAATCGCAAAAAAATCGTAAGCTTCAAAGTCAATTTTAAACTCATGATGATTAGCTTCTTCAACAATATCATATATACCTAAACTATCCATTCTATTCCCAAAATAAGTTCGAATCATTCGGCTCGTTTCTATAGCAAACTTCTCAGTTTCATTTAATTCCATATCACTATTCTCCTCAAAGACATCATTCTTTAAAATCTATTTGGTCAATTCTTTAATAAGACTTCTGCTCTGTCTGAATTTAGAAAGTCTTTTAATAGTTGCAAGGTGTGTTCAACTGACTTTTCATCACATCCATACACTCTTTTGATACTCTTATCATCGATTATCTTGGATAAAAAGGTAATGGAAAATTTCTGTTCATCAGCTTGGGTGAACCATATGTTAAACAAGCCACCCTCTCCAGCTTCCAATTGTCTATTTTTACCGGTTGATGATATCCCCATCGTCATATGATAACCCTTATACACGAAGGGAAAATTAAAATTTTCATCTTCTCCTTCATGAATGGCAATCGTATCAAGATCAATCGAAAAAACTTGCTCTAACGCTTGCTTGACATTCTGATAACCTAGACTCTCTCTTATCGGTAAGTAAAGTTCACTCATTTATAGGCCTCGCTTTAACCATCCTCGACGTTTTCGTTCTAAATCAATATCTATCCATTACATAACTAATCTTGTAACATAGCTAAAAACTCTGTAAAGTTATTAGCTACAAACTCTATAGCAGGTTCTAGCTCATATGATTCTTCGTGAAACCAGATGCACATGCTTGGATTTTTGGGATCCTCTATATAATTTAGACAAATAAAATCACCACCAAACAATGCTGCTATGGGGATTAGTTGCATTCCGACATAATCTTCATCAAAGACAATGCGCCCTTCCAATTGTGTACTCACCACTCCGATATCATAAACCTCTTCAGGCTTCTCACCTGAAATAGCTAGTATAGCTAAAAAGCGGTCGATTACTTTCTCATTATTCCCAAAATGAAAATACCGTTTTGACGGAATCAATCCATTCTCATTCTTTATAAATTCCTTATAATCTTCAGGTAATCGAACTTTCCACGCTACTTCTCTTTCCTGTAATAGCGCATCAGTTGGCAAAGGGTAGATGACTGATTGATCTTGTTGGGGCATATATTCTTCTCCTACAGTTGCTTGCTTTTTACTTCCTCAAACCATTTTTCAAACTCTAGACGTGGAATCAATTCCTCATCCTTGTCATAACGCCCTTCATAACTATAGCGACTATCAAGACTGTTTTTCTTGGCATCATAAATCAACCACATTTCAGTTGGGTGCTCACGATTGTATTTTTGGCAGACATCAATCAATTTCTGTATGTCTTCAGCTCCGTATTCCAATAAAGCGAATGCCATATTATCGGAATCATCTATTTTATTTGTCGCAACTTCATTAACTTTGTCCATTTCGATTACAATACCATTAATCTTATAAAAAACTTTATATGATTGCAATGCTTCTTCAGAGATACAATAAATGTATACTTTTTCTGCTTGATTTTGGACATATTCCATTGCTAATGAAATCATGCTAGCTTGAACTTCCATAAATTTATCTTCAAATTGTGTCATTATCTTCTCCTACAGTTGCTTGCTTTTTACTTCTTCAAACCATTTTTCAAACTCTAGGCGTGGAAGTAATTCCTCATCCTTGTCGTAACGCCCTTCATAGCTATAGCGACTATCAAGGCTGTTTTTCTGTGCATCATAAATCAACCACATTTCAGTTGGATGTTCACGTTTGTATTCTTGGCAGACATCAAGCATTGATTTTACATCCTTGACACCTTCTTTCAACAAGAGAGATTGTAAACTGGTATCAATGTGTGATTTTCTAGGTAAAAAATCATTTACTAAGTGTTTGTGTACAATATTTCCTCTAATCTTATAAAATACATTAAAACTATACAAACTGTCCGCTATCGCATAGATATATACTTTTTCTGCTTGATTATGGACATATTCCATAGCTAGTGAAATCATACTAGCCTGAACTTCCATAAATTTATCTTCAAATTTTTTCATTGCAATAATCCTATTCTCTTTAATTCGTTTATGGCCTCTTCCTTAGATGGTGATTTGCCACGCGCAAGAAAGTCTTTGACATCCTGAACGTGATCATAAAAATTAAAATTGATTTCTTTTAAATTCTCAATAAAAATCTCTGTTAAAGTATCATCGATATTTTCCAAAGGAGACGGTAGATCTTCCTTATTTTCAAATGAATAAGCTTCTTTTGCAGTTGCGCCTATCGCGTAATTGATATTATCCCAGGTGGGGATATTCGCTTCATTTTCATCCAATTGCATATAAATGAAAATACCACCATAATCTGTTCCGTCATCCAAAAGAGCATAGAGTTCTTCTCCACCTCTATCTTTATTCTCCAAAAAGTCCCAACAAGCATCGAAAGCAGAGCGAATCTGAGGTTTATAGGGTGTTTCAAGTTGATCAACGATCGCTTCTGAAAAAATTAGCATAAAATAACTATCAAACATATTTTTTCCCTTTCATTTCAATACCTTGAAATAAACAAACTACGTCTCTTTAAAGCTTACAGTTCCGATAAATTTTGTATTTTCCCTTACTTAAGTGGTGATACATAATCATCTGGAAGTTCGCCTACCTAATTTTTTTATAGTTTACTGCGTTTCTTGGTAGTCTTCAAAAATCTTTTCCAATAGAGTTAATCAATTTTACGTATGACTTTCACTGAACATTAATAAATATCAATCCTTCTAACACGAAATTCAACAAATTCACCATTCTCAAGATCATTTGGAATTCCTCCACCCGTATTAATCAAAAATTCTCCTACCTGAGCGATATTTCTTGTTTTATCAAATATTTTAGCAATTATAAAATATTCAAAATTATTCAGGTGCTTTACTAGAAATAGATTATCTTCGCTTTTATATACGTCTCCATCAACAATAGCATATAGCATGTCATCAAACTTTCCGCCAATCTTTCCAAAAAATTCATCTGAAAAGCAAACTAATTCATATTTATTATCCGATAAAGTGACATCCGCTTCTTTGGTATCAATATCTATCCATTCTATTTTTTTTACAAAAATCATTAAATTTCTCCTTAACGTTCAAATCCTAGACTAGGTGCCTGTTTGATAAGATAATCAACAGTTTTTACATGATATGTCGTTATATTTCCAGTACTTCATCTAATCCAACAAAGGCGTACAAAGTATTTTTGCCTTCGTATCCTATAAATTTTACATATGCATTTAATTCTTGTACATAAGTACCCGTTTCAACTACAAAATTTGCGTCTTTTTAATATTGTTCTAAGGAGAGAAATCCCAATCAAATTAGTACCTATACTTTCTCCTATTATACCACACCATGGATATCTTATGAATGGTTCAAAATTTGGTCAAAAAAAAACACTGAATTTTCAGTGTTCTTTATGTTTCTTTACGCTTCTTATTATGCACCCTGCAGGAATCGAACCTGCAACTACTCCTTAGGAGGGAGTTGTTATATCCATTGAACTAAGGGAGCTAGAGAAAAACCCTGCCTTGCAGCAGAGTTTTGTTCATCGAATTAACGACGGATTTCTTTGATACGAGCTGCCTTACCTTGAAGAGCACGCAAGTAGTACAATTTCGCACGACGTACTTTACCATAACGAACAACTTCGATCTTTTCAACACGTGGAGTGTGGATTGGGAAGATACGTTCAACACCTACACCGTTAGAGATTTTACGAACTGTGTAGTTTTCTGAGATGCCAGCACCTTTACGTGCAATAACAACACCTTCAAATATCTGAACACGTTCACGGTTTCCTTCGACAACTTTCGCGTGTACACGAACAGTGTCACCAGGACGGAATGAAGGGATATCTGTACGAAGTTGACCTTCAGTCAAGCTTTGGATTAATGGATTCATTTTATTCTCCTATCTTTGTCAATCTTGAGGATTTTTCCTCAGCGGATAAACTGTATTTTTGTGCGTCCATTACACACAAGATACAGTTTATCAAATTTCCTAGAAAAAGTAAAGAAATTTAAAGCAAAATTCCCAAAAAAATTGCAAGAAAACCAAGTAAGTAGGTTAATAATAAATAACTATAAAATGCCTTCTTGTCACTTAGCAGTTTTTGTAGTTCATCATTCAAAGTTGAGAAAGTAGTCAAACCACCGCAAAAACCCGTTGCAAGTATAGAATAGACTTCTTTTGACTCCACGTGGTTATAGCATAATCCAATCAAAAAACAACCTAGAAGATTAGCTATGAGTGTTCCTAGTGGTAGCACTGAACCCTGATTATAACGTGAAAAGAAATAACGAACAAGAGCACCCAGTCCACAAGCAAGTCCTAGATAAAATACTACCATTTCTTCCTCCCTAGACAATAAGCAAATAGAAGCCCACCACCGATGCTCAAAATCAAATACAACACCAAACTAAGGTACCGCCCTGTGTCCAGTAATTTCACAGCATCTAATAGGAGACTAGAAAATGTCGTTAAGCCACCACAGAATCCTGTTCCGAGTGCTAAAATGACGCCCTTACTACTTCCCTTATAAACCAGATAACCTTTTACAAGGTAGACAAGGCAAAAAATTCCTAAATAGTTGACTACTAGTGTTCCCAAAGGGAAGTCTGGACTAGATGGCAACCATCTCGAAATCTGAAAACGCACAATTCCTCCCAGCATACCAGCTAGAAAGATTCCTAGAGGGTAAAATTTTTCTTTTTTCATTTGATCGTTTTATCCTGATAATCACGTGAACGTTTGAGAATATCTGAAAAAGTCTCAACAATTGTATCTTCGTATTTTTTATTGCCTACACGATTTTTGACTTTTTCAAAGATAACTTCTTCTCTTTTAGTATCTAGAATAGGTTTTCCTGAAGATTTTTTATAGGCAACTACTCCTTCAACTAAATGCATCCTCTCTTCTAAAAGTTGAACGATCTGGTCATCGATTTTATCGATTTCTTTTCGAATATTATCTAAATCCATAGAGTCTCCTTTTTTAATTGAACTATTGTACAAAAAAAGCACTAAATAGGCTAGTAAAGTCCTAATCCTGCTTAATAAAAACTGCACTGACAATTTTCATCAGTGCACTTCATGCTTATCCTACTTTAGCAGCTAATTCTTCTGCGAATTGCTCCAAGCGTTCAATATCTTCTTCCTCGGCAGAAAGGTCAACTTTAACGCACTCTGAACCCTTTTCAGCTCCAGTAGCAATAAATACTCGGTCGAAGTCATCAACAGCTTTACAGAATTCATCGTAGAAAGTATCACCTGATCCGACTACACCATAGATTTTACCGCTCAAGTTGAGGTCTGCTAGATCTTCGTAGAAGTCCATCATCTCATCTGGTAATTCTCCATCTCCGTAGGTATAGGTTGCGACAATGGCGATGTCTGCTTCTAAAAAGTCAGAAGCGTCAACGGTTGTACACTCATCAACATCCACTTCTAAACCACATTCTCTTAATTTATCTGCTACAATATCAGCGATTTCTTCAGTATTACCGGTCATACTGGCAAATACAATTTTTGCTAATGCCATAAGGTCCTCCTCAATTAATCTTTCTCCATTATATCACATCTTTTTCATTTTAAAAATAAAAACTCTTGTGCTAAAATGAAATGAGAAAGAATTGAGGTTCATTATGGAAATTTGTCACCAAATTTTAGAAAAAATTAAAGCATACAATACTATTATCATCCACCGTCATATGAAACCAGATCCTGACGCTCTGGGGAGTCAGGTAGGTTTAAAAGCCTTGCTTGAGCATCATTTTCCAGAAAAAACGATAAAAGTAGTTGGTTTTAATGAACCAACCTTAACTTGGCTTGCTAAAATGGATCAGGTAGAGGACACAGACTATCAAGGTGCACTAGCCATTATCTGTGATACAGCAAACACAGCACGTATTGATGATAAACGATATCTTAAGGCTGAGACTATTATCAAAATTGACCACCATCCAAATGACGAAGTCTACGGCGATCTTGTTTGGGTAGATACAAACTCTAGTAGTGCGAGTGAGATGATTGCTCTCTTTGCTGAAGCAACTAACTTAGAATTATCCGACTACGCTGCTAAAATGCTCAGCGCTGGAATTATTGGTGATACCGGCCGTTTTCTCTACCCTTCTACTTCTGCACGTACGCTTCTTATCGCAAGTCAACTCAGAGAACATAACTTTGACTACGCTGAATTAACTCGTAAAATGGATACTATGAGCTTTAAGATTGCCAAACTCCAGGGTTATGTTTATGACCACTTAGAAGTTGATGAAAATGGTGCTGCACGTGTTATTCTCACCCAAGAAATCTTGAAGAAATACGACGTTACTGATGCGGAAACAGCAGCCATCGTTGGAGCTCCGGGCCGTATTGATACTGTTAGCCTTTGGGGAATCTTTGTGGAGCAAGCAGATGGTCACTACCGCGTACGTCTTCGCAGTAAATTTGTCCCAATCAATGAAGTTGCAAAAGAACATGATGGCGGTGGCCATCCTCTTGCTAGTGGAGCAAATTCGTATAGTTTAGAAGAGAATGAGCTCATCTACCAAAAATTAAAAAACTTGCTGAAAAATAGATAAAAAGCTTGCCAAACTTTTCAGAATCTGATAGACTAGTATGGTAACAATCTATGGCTCGCAAAGAGACCATGGCAGAAAGGAAATATTGCAAAATGAAAAAAGATATCCATCCAGAATATCGCCCAGTTGTCTTCATGGACACAACTACTGGTTACAAATTCCTTAGCGGTTCAACAAAACGCTCTAGCGAAACAGTTGAGTTCGAAGGCGAAACTTACCCATTGATCCGTGTGGAAATTTCATCAGACTCACACCCATTCTACACTGGACGTCAAAAGTTCACTCAAGCAGATGGACGCGTGGATCGTTTCAACAAAAAATACGGTCTCAAATAATCAACCGCATCACTTGTATACGGTTAAACGAAAACAACTTCGATTCGGAGTTGTTTTTTTGTTTCTTTTATTTTTTCAAGCTTTAATTTTTTTAAAGCTTATAATGGTCCTAATTCTTATTTCTACTTCTACTTTCGTAACAAGTCCTCTATAAAACAAAAAAACCTACTAACCAAGCTTGACGCTTGATTAATAGGTTTTTTATAAAATCATTATTTAACGGCTTCTTTAAGAGCTTTACCAGCTTTGAATGCTGGAACTTTAGAAGCTTTGATTTTGATTTCTTTACCAGTTTGTGGGTTGCGACCTTTACGAGCTGCACGTTTACGAACTTCGAAGTTACCAAAACCGATCAATTGAACTTTTTCACCAGCTGAAAGGAATTCAGTTACAGCTGCGAATACAGCGTCAACTGCTGCTGCTGAATCTTTCTTAGTCAATTCTGTAGCTTCTGCTACTTTAGCGATCAAATCTTGTTTGTTTGCCATGTTAATGAATCCTCCAAAATTATTTCTAATTAACACTTATAATCATAACCTAAAATTCCTTTTAGGTCAAGTCAAAAACACGTTTTTATTGATTTTTCTCAATTTTTTTAGGAATTATAGCGAATTAAGATCGCCCAGGCGTTTTCCCCGGTGTGAGTTTGGATAATTGAGCCTGTTTCTAGGACTGAAATCGGTTTTTCAACGTAAGGTTGTAGAACAGCTTTCATCTCGTTTGCAAATTCATTTGTACCTGCATAAGAAATACCAATCTCAGCTACTGAACGATTTGAAAGAGTGGCTACTAACTCATCCAACCATTTCTTAAAGGTTTTTGAACCACGTCCTTTGACAATCGGTTGAAGCTCATGGTCTTTCATTTGCATAACTACTCGAATATTCAGTAAAGAGCTCAGCAAACCGGTAACACGGCCAATGCGACCACCTTTTACAAGATTTTCTAAAGTTGAAACACCGATGTAGAGTTCAGTGTGATTTTTTACGTCCTCTACATGGGTTAGAATAGTTTCAAGGTCTTTTCCTTCTTGAGCTAGTTTAGCAGCTTCCACAACTTGGAACTTCAATGCCTGATCTGTGAATGAACTATCCAAAACAGTGACATCTGCTGTTGACAAACTTGCTCCTTGACGAGCCGCTTCAACAGTTCCTGATAAAGCATGGGACATGTGAATTGCTAGAATCTGACTACCATCCTTACCCAAATCATCAAAAATTTCTGCAAAGAGTCCCACTGGTGGTTGACTAGTCTTAGGAAGATTTTTACTAGCTTGCATCAAGCGAAGAAATTCTCCTTCTTCAAGATCTGCATCTGAATAAAGGACACTATCAATCATTACAGATAGTGGAACAACAGTAATATCAAATTCTTTAACCACTTCCGGTTCAATAGTAACCGAAGAATCCGTTACAATTTTTACTTTTGTCATTTTTCTAATCTTTCTATTTTTACTATTGTTGATTATTCAACTTATAACTATAACAATTATATCAAAAAAATACTAAAAGTTCATACTCAATCCACCTAAATTTAAAGCAATTTATACTTCTTTTTAATAAAAAAAGAAAATCACCTTTGCTTGGTGATTATCTTTTGTATTTAAGATAAATAATCATACAAATCTTGCATTTGTAAATCATCAGGTACTAATTGTAGATAGGATTGAATGTAGTCTTTTGCTTCTTCTAGCTTACCTAACTCTCTTAACAAATAAATAAACTGTTCCAAAAACTCTGGATTATCCTTGAGTTCAGTAGCAAGTTCCTTATAGAGATCATATGCTGCATCTAATTCTTCAGTCTCTTGATAGCTTCGCGCAATCATCCATTTAGTCAAGAGGTTTTCAGGTTCATAGACTGCTAAAGCTAGAATATCTTCGTATCTTTCTTGTTCTTGGTAGATGGTAGCTAAGCGTAGCAAAATTTCTTCCTGGTCATCAGCATTTTCTTGTGCTTGAATCAGATAAGCTTCTGCTTGCTCAGGTTGATGCAACTCATAAGATAGCTGAGATGCAAGGAGTAAGAGCCGAGTTTCAAAAGGATTTTTTGACAAGCCTTGTTGAGCTATTTTAAGAGCCTCTTCTGTCTGATGCTCCTTATGCAGTGCTTGACTATAACCATATTCATAACCCTCAAAATCTGGAGAAATAGTGTCTAGTTGTTTAAAGTATAGTACGGCTTTCTGGTAGTCTTCTTGGTCAAAATAGAGACTTGCAAGCTCAAAGGCTGTTTGATCATCATATTCTAACTCTAAGGCTTTTTCTAAAAATTCTATTGCAGATTCAAACTTACCTAAACGTGCATAAGCAAGACCAATTCTCTGATAGGTCGAAATTCCAGTTTGATCGTAGATAACTCGATTATCTAGTTGAGCATAGCCCTTAATGGCTTCTAAATCGTTTCCTAGCTCACTATCTAGTTCAGCTAGTCCAAATATCAGGAGAGGATCATCAGAGTAGCTACGAGCTTCTAAAAGCTTCTCACGCGCAACATCTGTCAATCCTTCCATCTGATATAAATCTGCTTTTAAGGCAAGAGCTGATACGTACCATTCACTTTCTGGACCAATCTTCTCTAAATAATCAAAAGCTTCTTCGATAAGTCCATCCTCACCAGCTATTGCAGCTAGATTGATGTAGACTTCTGGAAATTTCGGCGCTAATTTCTCATAGATCTGTGCTGCCTGTGGATAGAAACCAATCCCTTCGAGATATGCAGCAAGTTCAAGAAGAACTTCATCTGAATCTTCCTCTAGGGCATTTTGGAAAAAAGAATCAGCTCTTGATAAATCTTGTTGCTCCAAGGCCTCGAGCATTTGTTGACTATTGTTCACCTTCAGTCTCCTCTACTGGTTCATAAAGTCCACTAACTCCTTTATACCAATCAAAAATTGCTGAGATGACTACTTTTGCGGAAGCATAGATTGGAATACCTAGCAATACACCCCAAATACCAAACATGGATCCTGAAGTCAACAGTACAAAAAGAATGGTAATTGGGTGAATATTCAATTGGCTACCCAAAATCAGTGGAGAAACAAAACGTCCCTCTATAGTTTGCTCTACAATGAAAACGATAATAACTTTTAAGAGCATAACAGGACCAGCAATCAAACCCAAAATAAGGGCTGGAATCATTGCAAGAAAACTACCTAGATAAGGAACTAAATTGAGAAAACCGGCTGTAATACCTAAAGTAACAGCATAACGAAGTCCTATAATCTTGAATAAGATAATAAACATGATGGCGACGATTACAGCCACTGTAATTTGCCCTCGAACATAATTGGAAAGTTGTTGATTGACTTCTGAAAGAACCTTACCAACTGGTTCTCTCAATTTATTTGGTAAGAATTGAGTAATATAGTCTCTAAGTCCTTTTCCATCTCGAAGGAGATAAAAGAGCATAAATGGCATGATGATCAGAGCGACAATGACCTGTGACGTTCCACTGATAAGAGCACTCACCCAGTTAACAGCCTTAGAAGAAATATTACTTGCCCAAGCAGTTGCTTGTGTTGAAAAATTAGCTAAAACTTGCTCCAATTGTGGTCTAAAGTCATCCGGCAAACGCTTGGTAACAAGATCATCAATAACTCTGTCAGCATCCTCGAGATAACTTGGGACATTTTGCGCAAAAACGACTACTTGACGTTGAAGGTTTGGAATTGCAACGGCTAGTCCAATAATCAAGAGTATTGCAATAATGATAAAGATAATACTGATGGCTAAGACACGGTTAATCTTGTACTTCTCCATCAGATCTACTAGTGGATTTAAGAGGTAAAAAAGTAGACCCGATAAGATAACCGGCAACATCACTACTGATAAAAAGTCTATAACTGGGAAAAATAAAAAGCCAATTTTACTGAGAATAAAAATATTGAGACCTAATAACAAGGTCACCAAGAAAACAGTAATTGCTTTATTGTCTAAAAACCATTTAAAAAACCAAGATAAGGTAAAGTGTTTCTCTTTTTGTTCCATTTTTTCTTCCTTTCCTTTGTCCTAACATTATACCATGTTTTAAGAAAAATAAGGTTTTTTTATAGTCTTTTAGCAAGGGATAAATTTGTCTTCTTGGCAAGGAAAGAGCTATTTTTTCTGACTTAGATTTTTCATCTAGCAGGCCTTTTTATGTTATAATTGAATTATCTTTTTCTAGAGGTATGAATATGAAAGAAATAGTATATTTTGGAACCTATACACGACGTATTTCTCAAGGGATTTACAAGGCTGATTTTGATACTGAGACTGGCAAACTCTCAAATCTAGAACTCTTTGCAACCGAGCCAAGTCCAACCTACTTAGCCTTTGATCAGCATCAGCATCTCTATACTGTCGGAAGCCATGATGGCAAAGGTGGAATCGCAGCATACAAAACTGATGGTGTCCTCCTGAATCACGTCGTTGAAGAAGGTGCTCCTCACTGCTATGTTGCGGTCGATGAGACACGGGGACTAGTTTATGGCGCTAACTATCATAAAGGTCAAGTTCTAGTCTATAAACGTAAAGAAGATGGCTGTCTTGAATTGGCAGACAAAGTTCAACACACTGGCCATGGTCCACATGAAAACCAAGCTTCTCCCCACGTACACTACACCGATTTAACACCAGACCAATATTTGGTAACTTGTGACTTGGGTACTGACGAGGTCATTACCTATGATGTCGATCTAGAAGGAAAGTTGACGAAACTAGCAACTTATAATTGTAATCCCGGCGCTGGTGCTCGTCACCTTGTTTTCCACCACCACTACAAGATTGCTTATCTCATCTGTGAACTCAACAGTACGATTGAAGTATTGATTTACGATGGTGTTGGAGAATTTGAACAAATGCAGGTCATTTCAACCTTACCAGATGACTATAGTGGTTTTAATGGTACTGCGGCTATTCGTCTTTCTAAAGATGGCAAATTCCTCTACGCTTCTAATCGAGGCCATGATTCTATCGCTGTTTATAGCATTTTAGCAGATGGAAGCTTGGAATTATTAGAGATTGTTCCAACCAATGGGAAAAATCCACGTGATTTTGATTTGTCACCTGACCAAGAATTCCTTATCGCTGTTCACCAGGATTCTGATAATGCGACTGTCTTTAAGCGCAATCCTGAAACTGGTAGACTGGCAGAACTCTCTAATGAATTTCATGTTCCTGAAGCAGTCTGCATAAGTTTCAATAAATAGGGCTTAAAAAAATGAACTTGTAAAACAAGTTCATTTTTTATTTTATAATTTATTTCCGACATTGATACGGTTAATAGCACGTTGCAATGCAATTTTAGCACGGCGCTCTTGGTCGATTAAGTGTTTGTCTTGTGCTTCTTCGATTTCACGTTCTGCACGAAGTTTAGCACGTTCTGCACGACTAACATCAATATCGCGCGCACGTTCAGCTGAGTCAGCAATAATGGTAATGACATTATTAGCAATCTCAATGATTCCTCCGTTTACTGCAATCCAGTTCACATGAGTATCATCATCGATGCGTTTAACCTTTACTTCATCAACTGCTAGAACCGCAATCATATTTTCATGTCGTGGCAAGATCCCCATCTCACCATCCAGAGTTCGTACCGATACAAAGCTGGCATGGTGATCATAGACGAGGCCATCTGGTGTCACGATCTGGACAGTTAAATGTGCCATAGATCACCTCTTAAAATCCCATTTTTTCAGCCTTAGCAATAACATCTTCGATTGAACCTACTCCACGGAAGGCATCTTCTGGCAAATGATCGTATTTACCGTCGAGAATTTCCTTGAAGCCACGAACAGTTTCAGCTACTGGAACATAGGATCCTGGTTGACCTGTAAATTGTTCCGCAACGTTGAAGTTTTGTGACAAGAAGAACTGAATACGGCGTGCACGAGCAACCAAAGTCTTTTCTTCGTCAGAAAGCTCATCCATACCAAGGATGGCAATGATATCTTGCAACTCATGGTAACGTTGAAGAACACGTTTCACTTCAGCAGCTACTGCATAATGCTCTTCTCCAACAATTTCAGGTGCCAAGGCACGTGAGCTGGAAGCAAGTGGGTCAACGGCTGGGTAAATCCCCAATTGAACCAGTTTACGTTCCAAGTTAGTTGTTGAGTCCAAGTGAGCGAAGGCTGTTGCTGGCGCTGGGTCAGTATAGTCATCCGCTGGCACATAGATAGCCTGGATAGAGGTTACAGACCCCTTCTTAGTTGAAGTGATACGTTCTTGCAATTGACCCATTTCTGTTGCGAGGGTTGGTTGATAACCAACGGCTGATGGCATACGACCCAAAAGGGCAGATACTTCTGAACCAGCTTGTGTGAAACGGAAAATGTTGTCAATGAAGAGAAGAACATCTTGACCTTCTACATCACGGAAGTATTCAGCGATTGTCAAACCAGTAAGAGCAACACGCATACGTGCTCCTGGTGGCTCATTCATTTGACCAAATACCATGGCTGTTTTTTCGATAACGCCTGATTCTTTCATTTCCCAGTAAAGGTCATTCCCTTCACGAGTACGTTCCCCAACACCAGTAAATACTGAGATACCACCGTGTTCTTGGGCAATGTTGTGAATCAATTCTTGGATCAATACGGTCTTACCAACTCCGGCACCACCGAAGAGTCCGACCTTACCACCTTTAAGGTAAGGGGCAAGAAGGTCGATAACTTTGATCCCTGTTTCTAGAATTTCTGAAGAGGTAGACAATTCATCAAAAGTTGGTGCTTTTTTATGAATTGGCTGACGCTCTGCATCTTCACCAAAAGGAGCTTCCAAGTCAATGGTATCTCCCAAAACGTTGAAGACACGTCCTAGAGTTTCTTTCCCAACTGGTACTGAGATTGGACGACCTGTGTCCAATACTTCCAAACCACGGGTCAAGCCATCAGTTGATTCCATAGCGATGGTACGAATCATACCATCTCCCAACTCCAAGGCTACTTCAAGGACGATTTTTGTTTTTCTTTCGTCATTTTTGTAGACGACAAGTGCATTATTAATCTCTGGTAGTTTCTCACCTGCTGCAAACATGACGTCTACAACGGGACCGATAACCTGAGCAATTTTACCTGAACTCATCTACTTCTCCTATTCTGTATAAGATACTGTCGGTTCCTAGTATGACTAGGTCCTAAGTTCATTTCTCTGAGCAATATTGCTTTATTCTAAAGCACTAGCTCCTGCTACGATTTCTGTAATTTCTTGTGTAATCGCCGCCTGTCTGGCACGGTTATACTGGATAGTCAAATCATTGATAACTTTTTTAGCATTATCTGTAGCTGTTTGCATAGCCGTCATCCCTGCCGCATTTTCAGCTGTCTTGGCATCAATAATAGCACCATAAATCATACTTTCTGCAAACTGTGGCAATAGTTGATCCAAGATTTCTTCACGACTTGTTTCAAGCTCAAATGTCAAGCTGTAGTTATCATCTGCTTCATTTGGGTCCAAGTCGACAATTGGAAGCATCTGCTCCACACGCATTTGACTTGTCAGTGTATTCACGTGGTGGTTGTAGCAAACATAGAGCTCATCGAAAAGTTCATTTTGGTACATTTCAATAGTTTTTGAAATAATCTTGCGAACTTCATCGAAGCTTGGTTGACTGGCTAGACCACGCAATTCATAAATTGGTTGAATACCACGAGCTTTAAAGAAGTCTGCTCCCATACCACCAATACAGATGACTTCGAAATCATCACCTGATGGATGATATTCTTGTTGCAGTTCCATGACAGCCTTCAAGATTGAAGAGTTATATCCTCCAACAAGACCACGGTCAGATGTAATGACGATATAGCCTGTTTTTTTGACAGGGCGACTAATCAACATTGGATTTGTTGATCCGCCAGCACCATCTCCGTGAAGGATGTCTGTAAGGAGTTTACGGACTTTTTGAGCATAAATCTGGAAGTTGCGTGCAGCTTCTTCAGAACGACCTAACTTAGCTGCAGAAACCATCTGCATGGCGTTAGTAATTTGACTAGTATTTTTCGTTGAGGCGATTTTTGTTTTAATATCATTTAGAGATACTGCCATCTGACACCTCTATTCTTATTGGAAACTGGATTGGTTGAGAAACTCAGTAATCGCAGCATCCAAGACTGCTTCTTCTGGCAAGTCTTTTGTTTCACGAATAGTTTCCAAAATCTCTGGATGTTGCGCATCAAAGAAGGCATGGAATTCTTCCTCAAAACGAACAATATCATCAACTGATATAGTATCCAAGAATCCATGAGTCAAGGCATACAGAATGGTTACTTGTTTCTCAACAGGTAATGGTTTATGAACTGGTTGTTTCAATACTTCTACAGTACGACGACCACGGTTCAATTTAGCCTGAGTAGCAGCATCCAAGTCTGAACCAAATTTAGTGAAGGCTTCCAACTCTCGGTATGAAGCAAGGTCGATACGAAGAGTACCAGCAACCTTCTTCATGGCTTTAATCTGAGCAGAACCACCAACACGAGATACAGAAGAACCCGCGTCAATAGCTGGACGAATACCCGCATTAAAGAGGCTATCACTTAGGAAGATTTGTCCATCCGTAATAGAGATTACGTTTGTCGCGATATAGGCTGAGATATCTCCTGCTTGGGTCTCGATAAATGGAAGAGCCGTGATAGAACCACCGCCAAGCTCATCTGAAACTTTAGCAGAACGCTCAAGTAGACGACTGTGAAGGTAGAAGACATCCCCTGGGAAGGCCTCACGACCTGGTGGACGACGGAGCAAGAGAGAAAGTTCACGATAAGCTACCGCTTGTTTAGATAGGTCATCATAAACAATCAAGACATGCTTCCCTTGGTACATGAACTCTTCTGCCATAGCAACTCCAGCATATGGTGCGAGGTAGAGCAATGGTGAAGGCTGTGAAGCTGAAGCTGTCACAACGATTGTGTAATCCAAGGCACCGTACTGACGAAGTGTTTCTACTTGTGTACGAACTGTTGATTCTTTTTGTCCAATCGCTACATAGATACAAATCATATCTTGACCTTTTTGGTTCAAGATAGCGTCAATAGCGATAGTTGTCTTCCCTGTTTGACGGTCACCAATGATCAACTCACGTTGGCCACGACCGATTGGAACAAGGGCGTCAATAGCTTTCAAACCTGTTTGCAATGGTTCTGATACAGACTTACGTTGCATAACACCAGGAGCTGGTGCTTCAACTGGACGAGTCTTGTCTGTGTTGATTGGACCCAAACCATCCACTGGACGACCTAGGGGATCGACAACACGTCCAATCAAGCTATCACCAACTGGAACTTCCATGATTTTCCCTGTACGACGAATTGTATCGCCTTCACGGATATCTGTAAAGTCCCCAAGGATGATAATACCGACATCTGTTGATTCCAAGTTTTGCGCCATACCATAAGAGCCATTTTCAAAAATCAACAGCTCACCACTCATGGCATTTTCGAGACCATGAGCACGCGCAATCCCGTCACCAATATAGGTTACAACACCTGTTTCAGTCACATCAAAATTGGGTTTGAAATTTTCAATTTGTTGCTTAATTAAAGCGCTGATTTCTTGTGCGTTAATTGCCAAAAGAACACCACTTTCTATTTCAAATTTTCCTTAACAACTTTAAGTTGTTGTTTAATACTCACATCAATTGTCTTGTGATTGGCAAAAATAACAAAACCACCGATTAAACTATCGTCAATTTTTTCCTTAATGCTACGAACTTTTAGTGACATCTTTTTCTCGATTAGAGGAATTAGTCGTTCTTTCTGTTCATCAGTCAAAGGATGTGCAGACAAAATAGTCACTTCAAAACGATTGGTTTCTTTTTCAAGACGATTCAAGCAATCTACAATCACATCATAAAACAGGTTTGATCTGTGATTGTAAAGTAGAACCTCGATAAAGTTTTGTACTAAAGGTGACACAGAGTCCTGGAAAAAACGAACCGTTTTTTCTTTATCCGACTCATCTACTGCCACCTGAGCTAAAAAAGAAGGTAAGCCTGTTTCTTCAGCTACTTGCTTGATTTGAGACAAGTCTGAAAAAATAGAGTCTTCTTCTCCTTTTTCAATCACTAATTGGACAAAAGGCATGCTGTATTTTTCAATTACCTTTAGAGTCTTTTTGTCCATTAAGCTTCTCCTAGCTGATCGATATACTGATCAATAAGTTCTTTATGGGCCTGACTGTCAAGGTTTTGGGAGATAATTTTTCCAGCTAGACTGATTGTCAAGTCTGCCACATCTCCCTTAACACTTTGTAAAGCTTCAGCTTTATTTTGAGCAATTTCTTGGTTGGCTTTTTCTTTTAAGCGGCCTGCTTCAAGTTTAGCTTCAGCCAAAATATCAGCTTTACTTTTCTCAGCTGTTTCCTTTGCATTCTCGATAATCGTTTTAGCTTCGGTACGGCTACCTGCTAACTCAGCTTCGCGTTTGCTAGCAAGTTCCTCTGCCTTTTTACGGGCTTCCTCGGCACCATCAATATCTGAAGAAATCTTTTCAGCGCGTTCATCTAAGACACTGGTAATATTTCCCCAAGCATATTTCTTCACTAAAAAGATCAATAAAAGGAAGGAACCAGCGATCAGAATAAAATCACCAATAATGGTACTAATAGTTAAATCCATCTTCTAATCCTCCTCTACTTACTCTTCCCCTTCATTTATTTTTTTACCAATGTACATAGATGACAACATGGTAAATACATAAGCTTGAATACATGAAATGAAAATCGAAAATGCTGTCCATAACATGTTTGCAATAAAGGCAAAAGGATACCAATACAAGGCATGTTGTGACAAGGCCAATAGCAATCCTGCTAAAACCTCACCGGCAAAGATATTTCCGTAAATCCGAATCGCCAAGGAGGCAAAATTGGTGAACTCTTCTAAAACGTTCATCGGAGTCATAAAGCCAGGAGTAACAAATGCTCTCAAATATTCTTTAACGCCTCTACGACGAATTCCTTCTACATGGGCGATCAAAGTGATCAATAAGGAGAGGGATAAATCGTATCCAAGGTTGGCTGTTGGGGAAGTCCACAAGTTATAACCGTTTGTTGTTTGTACTTTTGCCATTAAGCCAATATTGTTGGCAACCAAGATAAACAGAAATAGAGAGAACAAGAACAAGGAATAATCCTTGATATATGAATCTCCAATGTTTGGTTTTGTAAAACCAATCACAAAGTCATAAATCATCTCAAGAGCATTCTGTTTGCCCTTTGGACGGATGGCCATTTTACGACTTGCCCAGTAGACAAAGGCAAAAACCATCAAAACAGTTACAAGAGACATGGCAAGCAGGGTCAAATCAAAGGATATTGGTCCAATATTAACGGTTGGATTCAAACTTTCTTCCATGGTTTGACACCTCCATTTCTAAATAGAGTTGTCTATTTGATAACGAATGACATCGCCAAGGTTACAAAGAAAGTTCCTTCGATAAAGGCAATCCCCATGATCATCAAACTACGCAATTGTGGAATGATATCTGGTTGGCGTGCTGCAGATTTGAACAAACCGTTCATCAAAAATCCTTCTGCAAGAGATACACCCATACAGGCAAGACATAGACCGAAAAATGTTAAATTCATGACGAATTCTCCTTTTTTAAATTAAATTTACTTCCCTAGTTTAGTCCTAAAATTTGCTTTTGTCAACTCTTTACTAGCATTGAAAGCGTTTCAAATCATTTATTTCTAATTTTACGATTTTCAAGACAATCATATAGAAAATTTTAATGTCTTTTCAGGTTATTTTCCTTATCTTTCCTATTTTTCTGAAAAGAAAAATCCAAGTTTTACAACTTGGATTTATCGTTTCTTATTTAAAATAATATAAATGGTGGCTCTGGCAAGCTGGATTGAATGCAGCTTTACAGTGAGGACAGTTTCCTTTCTCTGTATATTCCTCATAAGTTAGGGTCGTCTTACAGGAACCACATAAGATAGGTTTATTCTGTTTAAGTCTTAAAGGATAGGGAGAAAATGTGTGCTCCTCTAGCGTATTGTGACACTGATAACAGGCATAGTATTTCTTACACTCATTACACTGGAGCGCTACGATATCTTTATCACTATGGTAATGAACACATCTGCTTTCATCATCTACTAGTAATCCATGAGCTTGAACCATTGACTTTCCTTATCTAGGCACGAACTGTAACGCTTGTTCCATCTTCTTTGTAAAGATTGATGAGACCTTCTTTCAAGGCACGTACCATGTCACCAGCTTCTACTGGTTGAGGAACCTTGATAGTCAAAAGTTCCATTGGATTTGGGGCGCGATCGATTTTATTTCCTTTAGCATCGTGAAGGTCTTCAATATATGTCTCAAAATGACGGAAACCTGGACCGTAGAACTCAACTTGGTCGCCTTCGTTGATAACGTTACGTTGACGAATAGTTGCTGTTTGGGTTGCAGCATCATAAGCTACTACTTCAGCAACAAACTTGTATTCTGGGATCTTTCGACGAGCACCAAACAGTTGTTCATTTTCAGATGGTGTTCCGTAGTAGAAACCTGTAGCCAACTCACGTTGGGCAACCTTCCACATTTCATCAATCAAGTCTTGCTTAATAGCTTCAAACTTTTCAGGACTCTCAAGATAGGCATCAACAGCAGCCTTGTAGCAGTTTGTTACTGTTGAAACATAGTGGATAGACTTCATACGGCCTTCAATCTTAAGACTGTCCACACCATTTTCAATCATATCTGGGATATGGTCAATCATAGACATATCAACCGCAGACATAGAGAATTCTTCAGGAATTTCTCCCTTGAGACTCTTACGTTCTTTGCCAAACGGCATATCGTAAAGGTCGTATTTCCAACGGCAAGATTGTGAACATCCACCACGGTTGGCATCACGCATGCTCATGTGGTTTGATAGAGTACAACGACCAGAGTATGAGATACACATAGCTCCATGTACAAAAGCTTCAATCTCAACATCTGTACGTTTGCGAATCTCTGCCAATTCTTCCATAGAAACCTCACGCGCCAAAACAACACGAGTCAAACCAAGTTCTTTCCAGAATTCTAGGGTTTCGTAGTTAGTCGCACTGGCCTGGGTTGAAAGGTGGATTTCAAGTCCTGGTGCTTCTGTTGCAGCGATCATGATCAAGGCTGGATCAGACACGATAACCGCTGCAATTCCGATATCACGCAATTTGCGGAACCATTCTCCAGCACCTTCTTCATTTCCCTCGTGCATAACCATATTAGCCGCTACATAAACCTTAGCGCCATACTTAGCCGCAAACTGTACTCCTTCTTCCATTTGTTCGAAAGTAAAGTTACCAGCACGGCTACGTAGACCATAGGCCTGACCACCGATAAAGACAGCATCTGCACCGTATTGAACAGCTACTTTTAGTTTTTCAAGAGTTCCTGCAGGTGATAAAACCTCAGGACGTTTCAAAGTTTTTGTCATGTTTTCTCCTATTTGCAATATAAAAGTTTGACACTGATCTTTACCATTTTATAGCAAAAAGGTTCTAAAATCAAGTTTTGATTGATTGTTTAGACAATTTTAATTTTCTTGTAAAGCTAAGCTCAGCGAACTGTTTCTATTTTCCAAGCACTCCAACCTTTAAAACGAATGGCCCCCTTTTGATCCGTTTTGTAAATCGAATTCCCAAATTCTTGGTTATTCACCCCATTTTTTTCTTTAAATTTTTTCTTCTTGTCTACAGAAACGACAGTGATTTTAGGCTGAAAGATTTCGAAGACTTCGACATCTGTCTTTTTCTTCGTTGCTTGCTGATGAGTTAGCACTACATCTGCTTGGATTTTTGAATAAGACTTGTTTAAGAACTTCTCCTCTATATTTCCAGTGACTAGAAAAGTTTGATTTAGTAGCTTTCCATACATTGCTATTGAGGCTTTACTATCCCTGTTTTGATTTTCGATTACTTCTAAACTACTCCCAAAAATAACTAACTGCTCTCCTGTTTTAATAGGACGTACTTTCAAGTTACTTTCCTCTAATTTATCCATAAATTCTCTTTTAGATAGAGTTTCTTCAGTTACTAGAATCTCTCCAAGATTGAATGCTTTACTAATTTCTAGTAGATGGTCTAGTTGCTTAGGTTCACTATCCGTTAAAACAAGCTGATCAATCTTTGCCACTCCTCGACTTTTCAGATAGGGAATTAAACTCCGTTTGGCAAAGCTCGAGGTGACTTTCTCCTGCCAAGCTTCTTTTTTCTCAACTGCTAACTTTGCACCGACATCCAGTAATATTGTCTTTCCTGTCATGTCTCTTAGGAAAATGCTCCGCCCCTGCTCCATGTCTAGGACTGTGATTTCATTTTCCAGTGGATGTTTGGTTACTAAGAAAAGGGAAACGATAAATAGGATAAGCAAAGGTGCTTTCTTCAAATTTTTACGATAGTCATAGACTATAGCCAAAGAAATTAAAAGAAACACCAGAACCCAAAGACTCGGTTGACCAAAAATAAAGGGCCTAGTAGATAGCTGAGATACATAGCGTATGATGTTCTCTAGCCATTCAAAGAGAAAGTTAAACTGGGTAATAGGATATATCCATGAAAGACAGAAGAGCATTGATAAAAGTGGTAGCAAGACCATATCAAATAAAAAAGAAAAGACAAAGGTTAAGAGTATGGACCAAGGTTGAAATTCAGAAAAATAGAATGATAAAATCGGCAGAATTCCTAAGGAAATAATGAAACTTTCTCTCACCAGACCTTTTATCCCTGCTACTTCTTCACCAGTCATGGTCAGGATAAAGGCATAGGCACAGGAGAGCACTCCTCCAGCAGTTAGGAAGAAATTCGGCATCACGATAAACAAGACAAGGACCGTCAAAGCAAAGTTATCCAGCCCCTTGAACCCATGTTGAGCCAAAAGTTTTTGTAAGAGACTACGAATAACAGAAGCTGAGAACCCTGTCAAACCTGCATAAACCAAGGAAAATGGATAGACAAGCCATTTTAAGTTTTCTTGGCTCATCCCAAGTCGCAAAAGGAATTTCTTAAAAGTATTCATGAAGAATCCTACTTGCATTCCTGACAGAGCAAAAAGGTGAATAATCCCTAGACTGGAATAGAGTTCATTCATTTCCTCAAAGTCGGTGTCCAAATGACCCAATAAAAGACCTGTCATATAATTACGCATGGGGTCAGGAAATTTCCTTTTTATCCAGACAACTGTTTTTCTCCGCAAGCTGGATAGATTTTCTCCTATATCCCAGCTGGATGCTTTCTTTAATTCGACAATTTCCGATATAGTTAAGGTCTGATAAATCCCCTGTGTTTTGAGATAGTTTCGATAATCAAATCCAGCAAAATTATTTGCTCCTTGAGGAATAGCTAGCTTTCCTTTTACTACTATCTCATGCAGTTCAGATAACTCTTTAAACCTTTCCTTTTCAGCCTCTGACTGGAATTTATAATAGACCTGAAAGAGTCTGCCATCAGCCTTCCCACGAAAGGATAAACTATCTCCATTGACCTTGATAGTATCAGGCAAGATTCGTACCGTATTAACGGAGTCAACAAGATGTTGACTCGTTTCTTCTTGTTGCCATTTTTGAAATATAAACCAGCTTCCAAAAAGACCACAAACAAAGAGAACCTTGACCACAGTCTTCCATGGAAATTGAAAAAAGAGGCAGAGCAGTAAAAAGACAAAGCCCAAGAGTGCTAAAAAGCTTGCTGAAAAAATAGCATAGTAGAGCCATAGCAAAAGAAAACTAAGATAGATTTTTGGGATGGGAAATCGACTAATCCACTGTGACATACTCTTTTAACTTTTCTATCGTTTTTGCACCAATACCAGAAACCTTTTTGAGCTCATCAACTGACTTAAACTTACCGTTGGACTCACGGTGGTCGATGATATCCTGAGCACGTTTGGCTCCCAACCCCTTGACTTGTTTAAGCTCCTCTAAACTGGCTTTATTGAGATTGACTTTCTTATTTTCTTTGGTGTTGGAAGCATTTGAATGCGCCTCTTGACTGGTAACTTCTTCCTTAGTTGGAACATAGACAAGCGCTTCGTCACTAATTCTCTGGGCAAGATTGATAGACTTACTATCAGCATTATCTGTCAAGCCACCAGCTTTTTGAACAGCATCGTTGATACGACTTCCAACTGGCAAATCATAAATTCCAGGTGATTTGACCGCACCTTTTACATCAACAGTAATCAGATCCTGCTCCACCACTTCTTCCTTCTGATTTTTATCTTCCTTTTCCTCCGTCAAATCCTTTGAAACAGTTGTAACTTCTGTTTGCAAATTGCTTTCCTTAGCAGGTGCTTGAACAACTGGCTTTAGGAGGAAAAATCCACCTAAGACCAAACCCAAACTAGCACAGATAACAATGATTTTATATTCTTTGATTTTCTCAATAAGTTCTTCCATAATTTCTCCTCTCTTATCTTATTCGTAATGCAAAGAAAAAACAGCTGAAAAATCTTTTCAACTGCTTACTTATTTGCAAAATAATCTTCCTTATTCAAGACATATCTTAAGTAGAGAAATAAGTTTTTCTTGCAATTTTTAGCGGTTTCATATAAAATAAGAACATCACAAGAAATGACTGGGTTCTTCCTGTGATGATTTCGTATAAGAACCTAGATGTTAAATAAGGAGCTAATCTCTATGTTAATTGGAATTCCAAAGGAAATTAAAAATAATGAAAATCGTGTTGCTTTGACACCTGCTGGTGTACAGAGTCTTGTCGGTCGTGGTCACCGAGTCCTCATTGAAACAAATGCTGGACTTGGATCTGGTTTTGCTGATGCTGACTATGAAAAGCAAGGAGCTGAGATTGTCGCAACTGCTGCTGAAGCCTGGGCTGCAGAGTTCGTTGTTAAAGTCAAGGAACCCCTTGCTAGTGAGTACCAGTTCTTGCGTGACGATTTACTTCTCTTCACCTACTTGCACATGGCAGCAGCCCCAGAATTAGCGGATGCTATGCTTGCAGCGAAAACAACTGGTGTTGCTTATGAAACTGTACGCAATACTGAAGGTCAACTTCCTCTATTGGTTCCAATGAGTGAGGTTGCAGGTCGTATGGCTGTCCAAATCGGAGCTCACTTCTTGACGAAACAAGCTGGTGGTTCTGGAGTTCTTTTAGGTGGTGTCCCAGGTGTACCAAAAGGAAAAGTGACCATTATCGGTGGTGGTGTCGTTGGTACACACGCAGCACGTATCGCTCTTGGTTTAGGTGCTCAAGTAACTATTCTAGATATCAGTGCTAAACGTCTCTCTGAACTTGAAGATGTCTTTGGTCACCAAATCCAAACACTCATGTCTAACCCATTTAATATCGAAGCAAGTGTGCGTGAAGCAGACGTTGTTATCGGTGCAGTATTGATTCCTGGTGCTAAAGCTCCAAAATTAGTGACAGATGACATGGTTCAACAAATGCGTCCTGGTTCTGTCATCGTAGACGTTGCTGTAGACCAAGGTGGTGTTATTGCAACAGCTGACCGTGTGACAACCCATGATGAGCCTGTCTATGAGAAACACGGTGTCCTTCACTATGCGGTTGCTAACATTCCTGGAGCAGTTGCTCGTACTTCTACTATCGCCCTTACAAATGTGACCCTTCCTTATATCGAAGCCTTGGCAGGAAAAGGATTTAAGAAAGCAATCCTTGAAGATGCTGGTTTGCGTGAAGGGGTTACAACTTATCAAGGTCAACTCACCAGCCAACCAGTTGCTGAAGGTTTAGAACGTGACTTCACACCTATCAGTGAACTTGTTTAATAAGAAATTCAAAAAAAATTAAGAGCAGTTTTTCAACTGCTCTTTTTCTTTATTCTGTTTCTTCTTGATTTTCTTCAGCTTTGACAGGTCGAGGTTCATATGCTCTGATAATCTGAGCAACGACTGGATGGCGAACCACATCCTTGGCTGAAAAATGAACGAAGTCGATCTGGTGAATATTCTTAAGTTTTTCCTGGGCATCAATCAAACCTGATTTAACATTACGTGGTAGGTCAATCTGGCTAATATCCCCATTGACAATCATTTTAGAATTGAATCCAAGACGTGTCAAGAACATCTTCATCTGCATGATGGTTGTATTTTGGGCTTCATCCAAGATGACAAAGGCATCATCCAAGGTACGTCCACGCATGTAGGCCAAAGGCGCAATCTCAATAATTTCTCTCTCCATGAGACGAGTTGTTTGGTCCTTCCCAAGAATTTGGTACAAGGCGTCATAGACTGGTCGAAGATAAGGGTCTACTTTTTCTTTCAAATCACCAGGTAGAAATCCTAGGCTTTCTCCAGCTTCTACTGCTGGACGAGTCAGGATAATACGCTTGACTTGGCCACGTTTGAGAGCTGTAACAGCCAAGGTCACTGCTAGGAAGGTCTTACCTGTCCCCGCTGGCCCAATCCCGAAGGTCACATCATGGTTCTTAACACTATCTACATAAAGTTTTTGACCTAGTGTCTTTACACGTATCGGCTTACCAGTATTGTCTTTGATAATCTCTTCTTCATAGAGGGCAACAAACTTATCGATTTCATTGTTTCTAACCATATTGATGGCTGTCACCACATCCGGAGTTCCTACTGTCATGCCACGATTGACCAAGACCATCAAGGCTTGAATTACTTGTCGTGCTTCTTCACAAGAAGACTCCTCTCCCAAGACTTGTACAATCTCTGTACGAGCATGGATGATAACATCTAACTCATCCTCCATCAAGCGAAGATAGCGTTCATTGGAACCAAAAAGATGAAACAGGTCATCTGGATGACTTAACTGAATGTCTATTGAATGTTCCTTCAAATAAAGAACCTCTCTAACTCTTTAATTTCTTTTTATTATAGCAAAGGCAATTAGAAATTGCTATCCTTAACACCAATGCCCTTTTTAATGTTCTAAATATTCTTGCCAGATACGATCGAAGTCTCCCATATTAAAGGAAAAACTAGCATGTTCTTCTAAAAATCGGCTCACCTGATCGAAATCATCCGTATGTTTTGGGAAGGCTGACTCCTCAAAGGCAAGATCCGCTAAATTTGCTTTGGGACTATGACTTTTAGGATTACGCTCTGTCATAAGCCAAGTATAAAATGATTTTCGCATAAGCCTCCCTAAATTAACTCTGTACCAAATTGGTCTTGTTTAATCTTTCCAGCTTTCATTAAACCACCAAGAGCTTTTTTAAACTGACCTTTAGAAATACCAAAGGTAGCCTTGATGTCATCTGGTGATGATTTGTCATTTAAGGTCATAAATCCACCATTACTTTCCAAGTAAGTCAGAATCATTTGTGCATCATTTTCTAACATCTCAAAAGAGCGAGGTTTTAGCGATAGATTAAGCGTTCGGTCAACTTCACGGAAACCAATGACACGCACATCTAACACTTGGCCCAAACGTGGCTCTGCATAGCGCTCACTTGGATGGATAAATCCAAGCATGTTGTTTTCTGGTAGATAGACAAAAGTTCCTGATAACTTAAGACGATAAACGATTGCAGGCCAGTTCTGATTTTGCATGTTGTTGTATGCTGGACGTGCCAAACGTTGGAAGTCTTCCTGATAAGCCAAAACTCCCCAGATACGGTCTTTCTTATCTACTTCTAGACGAATATAAAGTTTATCGCCCTTCTTAGGCCAAAGCTCTTTCAGTTCAGGTAGGATATCCAGTGACACAACGACTTCCTTGTCAGGAAGCCCTGTATCAACAAAAACACCTAAATCCTTACGAACCTCTGTTACCGTTCCCCAACCAAATTGATCTTGAGTTGCAGTCACTTCTTGAGTTGTCAAGCGAAGTTTTTGCTTCATGTCTGTGTAGGCGAAACCTTTAACGGTATCACCAACTGTATGCTGACCTTCTTCTTTAGCAAGAGCGTATGTTTGACCATCCTTTTGTACAAAGTAAAAACGGTCATTTTCATCGATGATGAGTCCAACGATAAAACTTGCAAGATTTGTATTCATGTTTCCTTCTTTCGAATAAAACTCAGCCAGCAATGCCAACTGAGTTTTTCTGTTTATTTCTTAGACTTCCAAGATTTCTTTTTCTTTATTGGCAGTCATGTCGTCGATGTGTTTAACAGCATCGTCTGTCGCTTTTTGAATATCTTTTTCAAGAGTCTTCAATTCATCTTCAGTGATTTCTTTAGCTTTTTCTTGTTTTTTAGCTTCATCCATAGCGTCACGACGAATATTACGGATCGCTACTTTAGCATTTTCACCAACTTTTTTCACTTCTTTAGCGAGGTCGCGACGAGTTTCTTCTGTAAGAGCTGGGATTACCAAGCGAATAACAGAACCATCGTTAGCTGGTGTAATACCAAGATCTGAAGCGTTTAAGGCACGTTCGATATCTTTTAGAGAAGATTTATCAAATGGTGTTACCAACAAGACACGCGCTTCAGGAATTGTGATAGAAGCGATTTGGTTAAGAGGTGTTTCGACACCATAGTATTCAACAGTAATACGGTCAAGCAAGCTAGCGTTAGCACGACCTGCACGGATACCACCAAATTCACGAGCAAGTGAGTGGTGAGATTGAGTCATTCTCTCTTTAGCTTTTTCTACAATTGCGTTAGCCATAATTTTTCTTATTCCTTTTCTTCGATATTGTTTGAAACTGTTGTTCCGATATTTTCACCAAATACAACACGTTTGATATTGCCAGGTTGGTTCATATTAAAGACAACCAAGTCAATGTCATTATCCATTGATAGAGTTGAAGCTGTTGAATCCATGATACGGAGACCTTTATTAATAACATCACGGTGAGTCAATTCTTCAAATTTAACAGCCGTTTTATCTTTCTTAGGATCCGCATTGTAGACACCATCTACACCATTCTTAGCCATCAAAATAGCGTCCGCTTCAATCTCGGCTGCACGAAGAGCCGCTGTTGTATCTGTAGAGAAGTAAGGTGAACCAATTCCCGCGCCAAAGATAACGATACGCCCTTTTTCAAGGTGGCGAAGGGCACGTCCACGAATATAAGGCTCTGCTACTTGTTGCATGGCAATAGCTGTTTGTACACGAGTATCAACACCAGCTTGTTGCAATGAATCTGCCATCACAAGAGCATTCATGACTGTCCCAAGCATTCCAGTGTAATCCGCTTGAACACGATCCATACCAGCTTCTGCTGCAGGTTCTCCACGCCAAAGGTTTCCACCACCGATAACCAAGGCGATTTCAATTCCTAGCTCGTGAACTTCCTTGATTTCTTGGGCCATACTTTGGACGGTTTTGATATCAATACCGACACCACGTTCGCCAGCAAGGGCTTCACCAGATAGCTTGATTAAGATACGTTTATACTTAGGTTCTACCATTTTCTCTCTCCTTTTTTCATCCTACCTATTTTATCACAATTTCAAGGATTTTTATAGTATCATGAACAATTCTTTCAAAAAAATTAGACAGATAAAAATTTCTCTAAATCAGACAAGGCACGTTCTGCAATTTTCTCATAACGAGCCTTTTTATCACGAATACGCTCACCTTCTAACTCCTTGATAATCCCGAAGTTGACATTCATGGGTTGGAAATGCTTGCTATCAGCATGAGTGATATAATGAGCTAAACTACCGATAGCTGTAGTCTCTGGGAAAATAGCCTCACTTTCTCCCTTGAAAAGACGAGCAGCATTGATTCCAGCAACTAATCCTGAAGCAGCCGACTCAACATAGCCTTCCACACCTGTCATCTGACCAGCAAAGAAGAGATTTGGCTGTTTCTTAGAACGGTATGTTTGCTCAAGAAGTTTTGGCGAATCCATATAGGAATTACGATGCATGACACCATAACGGACAAACTCAGCATTTTCTAGTCCTGGAATCATTTGGAAGACACGCTTCTGCTCTCCCCATTTGAGGTGAGTTTGGAAACCAACGATGTTATAGAGACTTCCAGCCGCATTGTCCTGACGAAGCTGAACGACTGCGTACGGTGTTTTAAAGTCGCCATCACGAGGCCCTTTATAGTCTTCTGGATATTCTAGACCAACTGGTTTCATAGGGCCATAAAGCATGGTTTTAGTGCCACGTTTAGCCATAACTTCAATTGGCATACAGCCTTCAAAGTACTTTTCTTTTTCAAAAGAATTAAGGGGTGCTTCCTCTGCATTGACCAAAGCTTCATGGAAATCCATAAACTCTTGCTTGGTCATCGGAGCATTGAGGTAGGCAGCTTCTCCCTTATCATAACGTGATTTAAGATAGACCTTGTTCATATCGATGGTGTTGACGTCGATAATAGGCGCTGCCGCGTCGTAGAAATAGAAGCCATCGCCGTCATTAAGGGCATGAATTTTCTCAGCCAGGGCATCGCTAGTCAAGGGACCAGTAGCGACAACCGTAATAACATCTGTCGGCAATTCTGTAATTTCATCACGAACCACTTCAATTAAAGGGTGATTGGCAATTTTTTCAGTAACCATTTGAGAAAAACCGTCACGATCAACCGCAAGCGCTCCACCTGCAGGAACACGGGTTGCTTCTGCTGATTCTAAAATCACAGAACCAAGACGACGCATTTCTTCCTTGAGGAGCCCGACAGCATTTGTAAGAGCATCCCCTCGTAATGAGTTGGAACACACTAATTCTGCAAAATTATCTGTTTTATGCTGAGGTGTTGATTTGACACCACGCATTTCATAAAGTTTAACTGGAATACCACGCTCTGCAATTTGGTAGGCTGCTTCCGAACCTGCCAAACCAGCACCGATAACATTGATATAAGATTGAGACATGACACTAATACCTCTTTGGGTGGAACCTAGGTCCAAATAAAAACAAGCTACTGGACTGTTTGACACCCACAAATCTTTCTAAATTAATACTTGGTCCATTATACCAAAAAGCTAAGTAAAAAGACAGACAGGAGGATTCCTGAATGTCTTTCCTAAATTATTGTTTAATAAAACTGAATTTTTTAAAATCATACGATCTCAGTTTGCTTTCATATTTTATAGTAAAACGTACTTCTGTATTCCTAGGTAGTTTTTCGATTTCAACTATTTGACCGAGTAAGTATTGAAAATCAGATTCTGTCCAATTCTCAAAATCTTCATTAGTTAATTGAAGATTTTGTCTTCGTACCTGCTCTATATCAATGTCTATCTCAATACTAAAAGTCGAACGATTTTCAGTAACTCTTTTCAAGAGTATATCTCGATAGCGAACAAGCACATCTTCATCTAGACTGTTGACTCTACTTGGGTCTAAATCCTCGATTAAGGGAGTTAGTTCTTCTACATCCGTCTTCAGAATTGCCTCTCTTTTTTCTTGTTCTTCAAGACGAGTTTTAGGGTTACCACTGTATTCTTCTTTTGGAACTAAAGAGTAATAGGATTCAAAAGATTCCAATTCAATTGAATTTTTAATATAGAGCTTCTTAAGCTGATTATCCTTTAAATACGTAGAAGTCAAACTATCACTTTGAAGTATCTTATTATAAGCTTCATCAAGTCGGTCATAGTTATCATCTTCAGAAACATACTCCATTTCTAAACGATAGACTGTTTTTTTGGAAAAACCAAAGAAAATTTTCTTTTCAACTTCTTTAAGTCGCGGATTGTATCTAAGGACTGGTGTCTTCTCAACATAATCTTTTTCAAAATCCACATAGACATCTACAAATTTTTTATTTCCTTTAATGTAAAATGGAAATCCGTAGTATCCAAAGGTATCAGCAGTCGAGTATCCTTCTGCTTCTAACCCTGCAGCTTCTACTACGGAACGAATGTTTGAAATAGCTGTTTTAGCTAAATCACGATCGACTCTGTTGTTACATGCTGACAAAATAAATAACGTGAGAATAGGAAACAGTAGGCCAAATACTTTCTTCAACACTTTGCTTTTCATTACCCCTCCAATTAAGCATTCGTAGTAAAGTACTTATGATTGTTATTTCTATTTCGGGAAGAAGGAAAACTTCCCTGTTTAGTCGTTTTCTTGTTTCTCTTCCCATTCGTGGTAGGCAGCGTAGAGCTGACTTTTGTTCCACTGATAAATCTTAGCGATTTCCTTAATGGCTTGATTTTTCTTAACACCTTCTTGGATGCGCTCTTGTATTTCAGAGAACAAATCCTCTTCATCCTTATCTACTACTTCTTGACTAGCACCTTCCACAATCAGAAGACACTCGCCCTTGAGCAGTGTTTCAGAGATACTTTCAAGCAACTCAGTGATTTTCCCCCGTTGGTATTCTTCAAAAATCTTAGTCAATTCTCGAACTAAGACAACTGAACGATCACCGTAGACCTCTAGCATATTTTCTAGGGTATCAGCCACACGATGTGGAGATTCATAAAAAATCTGGGTCTCAGGATAATCTTTTTTTGATTCGAAAAATTGCTTTTGTTGTCCCGATTTTCGAGGTAAGAATCCATAAAAAATGTGGGGTTGTGGAGCTAAACCACTGGCAATCAAGGCAGAAATTCCTGCGCTAGCACCTGGAACTGTGACAACTACTATATCTTCTTCAATTGCTGCCTTGACCAAATCATGCCCAGGGTCCGAGATACTAGGCAGACCGGCGTCAGAAACCTGAGCAATACTTTGTCCCGCTTTCAGAAAACCAATCAAATCAGGAATTTTATCCTTGGCATTATGCTCATGAAAACTGATTTGTTTGGTTGAAATATCGAAATGCTTCAGCAATAGACCAGTATTACGAGTATCCTCGGCAGCAATCCAGTCCACTTCTTTCAAAGTCTGAATAGCACGAAAGGTCATATCTTCTAGATTCCCAATCGGAGTTGCGACAAGATATAACTTACCATAAGGTGACTGACCTTTAAAACTTTTTTGAATCTGCATGCTTACTCCCTAAACAACAATTCATCACAAAACATACATTCTGCATCTTGTTCACGACGTTGACCATAAAAGTCGCGACATACATGAAAACCGTCATCATAGATTCGACTCACGTTTTCTCTAACATGTTTGGTCTTCGTTGGAGCTGTTTCTTCTTCCTCACTCAAGCGCTCTCTCAGTTTATCGTTCTCTAAACGAAGAGCTGTATTCTCTTCTACAACACTCTTGAGATTTTTTTTGATGGCTTCGACATCTGCCAAGGTTGCCAACAACTGTTGAGAAAAATCATCTAAGGCATCAAATAATTCTTTCTTGTTCATGAACAGCCCTTTCTTTTTCTGTTTTCATGTTCATTTTATTGTAAAACTAGGTATTCCAAAGAATTCTGGAAAGACACATTTGCTTTCCACATTTTTCTGGCTTCGAGAAGGTTTTGCAATATTGTACGTGCTGCATTTTTTTGAATCTCTTGGCCTGCTAAAACTTCTAAAATTCTAAAGACTTGGTCTTGTTTTTCTTTGTCATCTGCTAAACTAGCTAATTTTGAGACCTGTAAATAAGATTCCTTTTTTCCATCTTCTAACCAAGAATAGAATCGTTCACTTTCTTCAAGTAGAGTCCAAAAACTTGTTTGATTTATCAGTTTTTCGGCTTCTGCTTGCGATTGACTAAACTCAGCTAAAAGCCTTGCTTTATTTTTGACCAATCCTGCTTGTTCAAGTTGATTCCTAAGGCTTTCGACCTGTTTCTTAAATTGGAAAATCTGTGTGCGACTTCGAATGGTTGGTAAAATTTGCTCTTGATCATTGGTTAAGAAGAAAATATAAATCTCACTTTGCGGTTCTTCAATGACCTTTAGTAGTGAATTGGCGGCATTGGCATGCATTTTTTCTGCTTGTTCAATAATAAAAACCTGACGTTGATTTTCGATTCCTGATTGAGAAAACTGGCCAACTAATTCTCGGATTCGTTCCGTTTTAATGATTTGATTCATCGGACGAATAATGGTGACATCAGGAAATTCTTCCTGATCAATCAACTTACAATTTCGGCAAGACTCGCAAGGCAAGACACCTTGTTTTTCTGTACAGAATAAACTCTTAGAAAGAAATAAGGCCATCTCTAAACTTCCAAAATACCCTGAAAAGAGATAGGCATGATTCAGCTGTCTTTGTTCTAAGATGTGAACAAAACGGTCAAATTGCTGGGGTTGACAAGCTCTTAATTGCTCTTGATTCATTCTGTCAGCCCCATTCTGTCAAATAAAACTTGTTTAGTATTTTCAACCACTTGACTTAGTGGTAAACTCGCATCGATTTTAACTATACGCTCACCTTCTTTCTCAAGAAGGGAAAGATAGCCTTGACGAACTTTTCTGTGCAGGTCTAAACCTTCCAAGTCCAAACGGTTGACTTCGCGATCGCTGTTTGCCGCGATTCTTTCAAGCCCCTTTTCTACTTCAATATCAAAATAAAGTGTCAAATCCGGCTTGAGACCATCTGTCGCAAATTGATTGAGCCAGTCAATAGCTTCAATATCCAAACCACGACCAAAGCCTTGATAAGCAACTGAACTATCAATAAAACGATCCATGATGACCAATTTTCCAGCTGCAAGTGCTGGCAAGACCTTCTCTACTAGGTGCTGTCTACGACTTGCAATATAGAGAAGCAACTCTGTCTTTGGATCCATCTGAGTATGACTAGGATCTAAAATGACTTCTCGAATCTTCTCACCAATCAAAACACCACCTGGCTCACGTGTTGTTAAAAACTCAATATTCTTTTCTTCTAACAAAGGAAGGATAGCTTCAAGCACACTCGTTTTACCAGCTCCCTCTGGCCCCTCTAAAGAGACTAAAAATCCTTTTGACATGACGAACTCATTTCTTTTTTTCTTCCTTCTATTCTATCAAAAAAACAGGCATTTGTGAAAAGCTTTTTAACCTAATAAAAATTTATTCTGAAAAACTAGGATATACATTCGTTAATAAAGTAGATAATTATTTATTTAAGTTTCTATATTCGTAATCAACTACCATACTGTCTTATTTTGTCTTTGTATAGCTTGAAAAAAAGAACCTTGCATAGCAAGATTCTTTTAATGTCTGACTTAAATAATTGTTCTTCTGGGAACTAAATCGAATTAAGCTTCGATTTCTGTAACCATACCTGAACCAACAGTACGTCCACCCTCACGGATAGAGAATGTAGTACCTTGTTCTACGGCGATTGGGTGGATCAACTCAACGTCGATTGTCACGTTATCACCTGGCATTACCATTTCAGTACCTGCTGGAAGTTCGATTGAACCTGTAACGTCAGTAGTACGGAAGTAGAATTGTGGGCGGTAGTTGTTGAAGAATGGAGTGTGACGTCCACCTTCTTCTTTAGTAAGGATGTAAACTTCACCTTTGAATTTAGTGTGTGGGTTGATTGAACCTGGTTTAGCGATAACTTGTCCACGTTCGATTTCGTCACGTTGAACACCACGAAGAAGGACACCTACGTTATCTCCTGCAAGACCTTCGTCAAGTTGTTTACGGAACATTTCAACACCAGTAACAACTGCTTTTGAAGTTTCTTCTTTGATACCAACGATTTCGATTTCGTCGTTGACACGAACAGTACCACGGTCGATACGTCCTGAAGCAACTGTACCACGTCCAGTGATTGAGAATACGTCCTCGACTGGAAGAAGCAATGGTTTGTCAGTGTCACGTTCTGGTTCTGGAATGTACTCATCAACAGTGTTCATCAATTCCATGATGATGTCTTCATATTTAGAGTCACCTTCAAGAGCTTTAAGAGCTGAACCTTGGATAACTGGAAGATCGTCACCTGGGAAGTCGTATTCTGAAAGAAGGTCACGGATTTCCATTTCAACCAATTCAAGCAATTCTTCGTCGTCAACCAAGTCGATCTTGTTCATGAAGACGATAAGGTGTTTAACACCAACCTGACGTGAAAGAAGGATGTGCTCACGAGTTTGTGGCATTGGTCCGTCAGTTGAAGCTACTACAAGGATAGCTCCGTCCATTTGAGCGGCACCAGTGATCATGTTTTTAACGTAGTCCGCGTGTCCTGGAGCGTCGATGTGAGCATAGTGACGTTTTTCAGTTTCGTACTCAACGTGCGCAGTGTTGATAGTGATACCGCGTTCGCGTTCTTCTGGAGCAGCATCGATAGACGCATAGTCTTTAGGTTGGTTAACTGCTGAAGGCAAGCGACGTGCCAAAACAGTTGTGATAGCTGCAGTTAGGGTAGTTTTACCGTGGTCAACGTGTCCGATAGTACCAATGTTAACGTGTGGTTTACTACGATCGTATTTTTCTTTTGCCATTTGAGTAAAAGCCTCCAATAAAATATATTTTATAGATAGACAGTAGGCAATACAGTCTAACTTTCCTTACTATTTTATCAAATTTTAGCTAAATTGCAAGTGTTTTACAAAGTTTTTATTAATTATTCTTAATCTTACTATAAGTTGTCGATTTATTGATAAAAAAAGAAACAGATGAATCCGTTTCTTTTAAAATCTTTATTTTTCTCCCACTTCTTGTACTTCTTTATGTTTTTCATAAAGTCGGACTAGGAATTTGGATATTTCTTTGAGAATTGAGTAGGTAGGAACGGCAACGATCATACCTACGACACCATAGATATTACTTGACAACAATAATAGCACGAGAATTGTAATCGGATGAACTTTCATGACTCCACCAACAATACGAGGGTATAGGATATTCCCATCTACTTGTTGGATAATCAGCATATAGATAACTGCTATAATCATCTTTTGAGGATCTGTAAACAGATTTGAAATAATCATCGGAATTAGTCCAATACTCGGTCCAACATAAGGAATCAAATTTGCTAAACCTGAGAAAATAGCAAAAACTAATGCATATTTTAAGCCAATCACACTATAACCAATAAAAGCCAAACACCCGATAATAAATGCATCGATTGATACTCCACTTATGTAACGGGAAATAGTCTCATTCAAGTTTGTTATTAAACCAGATATATTGAGTTTGTCTCGCTTTAAAATAGTTCTTTCTAGCATCGGTAAGAATTTATGACCATCTAAAAGGAAATAAATCAAGAAAACCGGTGTCATAATGATAATTAAAACAGTGCTTACCAAAGCTGAAAGGACACTTCCCACACTATTTGTCACACTATTTAAGATATTCTGTAAAATATCGACATAAGAAAGATTTAATTGTTGGATTGTTTGTTGAATATCTAGCTCTTGGAAAGTAGGATATTTCGATAATTCTATCACTAAATCTTGGATTCGAGAATAGATATCTTGGCTAGAATTAATTAAGCTACTCAACTGATTGATTAAAATCGGCAAGAGATAGACGACAGCTATCACTATGGTTCCAAAGAGAACACAAAGTGTTAACAAAATACCAATGATTCGATTAATGCGACATTCCTTCTCTAAAAAGATAACGATTGGATTTGTTAAGTAGTAGAGAAATCCACCTAGTAAAAAAGGAATCATGATTGTATTTACGACACTTACAAATGGTGTAATAATAGCACCCATTTCTCGCCATAAGTAGAAAATAAGGGTTATTAATAATATCTCAGTGGTCCAGAAGAATAATTTATTTCTCCGAAACATAAGCCACCTCCTCTTTTTCCTATTTTACCATATTTCCAAAAAGATTGATAACCTACATTATAAAAACAAGAATATTTTTTGTCTTTATGATAGAATAAAGTTACTATGAAGAAATTATTTTTAACATTAATCACGCTTATTTCATTTGGTTCTGCTACTACTGTTTTTGCTCAGGATTTTGATGTCGCAGCAAAACACGCCATCGCTGTTGAGGCTAACAGTGGTAAGATTTTGTATGAAAAAGATGCAACCCAACCGGTTGAAATTGCCTCTATCAGTAAACTACTTACCGTTTACCTAGTATATGAAGCTCTAGAGCAAGGCAAAATCACTCTTTCTACCCCAGTGGAAATTTCAGATTACCCCTACCAGCTCACAACCAACTCCGAAGCAAGTAACGTTCCTATGGAAGCTCGTAACTACACTGTTGAAGAGTTGCTAGAAGCAACATTGGTATCTAGTGCCAATAGTGCGGCTATCGCATTGGCAGAAAAGGTTGCTGGATCAGAAAAAGACTTTGTTGATATGATGAAGGCTAAACTTCTTGAATGGGGAATTCAAGATGCTACCCTCGTCAATACAACTGGTCTAAATAATGAAACTCTTGGGAATAATATCTATCCTGGTTCTAAGAAAGATGACGAAAATAAGATGAGCGCCTATGATGTTGCAGTTGTCGCTCGTAATCTTATCCTCAAATATCCTCAAGTTTTAGAAATCACGAAGAAACCTTCTTCCACTTTTGCAGGAATGACTATTCATTCTACAAACTCAATGTTAGATGGTATGCCGGCCTACCGTGGGGGAATTGACGGCCTAAAAACTGGAACTACTGATAAGGCTGGAGCATCCTTTGTCGGAACAACTGTAGAAAAAGGAATGCGTATTATTACAGTTGTCCTTAACGCTGACAACCAAGATACCAATCCTTACGCTCGTTTCACAGCAACTTCAGCTCTTCTGGACTATATCTCATCTAATTTTGCTCTCCAAACAATCGTTAAGCAAGGGGAAAGCTACCAAGATAGCAAATCTCCAGTTTATGACGGGAAGCAAGATACGGTTACAGCAGTCGCTAAAGAAGATATAAAAATTGTTCAACGTCTTGGTAGTCGAGCGGAATCAAGTGTTACATACACACCTGATGCTACTGAGCATGTTGCTCCTCTAGAAGCAGGTACGGTCGTTGGACATCTGACCTATGACGACAAGGACTTAGTCGGTCAAGGTTATATCACAACTGACAAACCAACCTTTGAAATGGTTGCTGATAAAAATGTTGAGAAAGCCTTCTTCTTAAAAGTATGGTGGAATCGTTTCGTTCGATTTGTAAATGAAAAATTATAAAAAAATCGCGAAAAATCGCGATTTTTTCTTTATTGATTTTTTGATAGTGTAGAGTTTTTATAGCCATAAGTAAAGTAAGTAATAACTCCTACTATTAAGGCTAATACAAATGCTATCCAAGTTTCAAGAGTATATTGAAGCATAAAGGACACACAAATCGCAGAAATCACGATAGATACCACAAGAGCAGGTCCTGCTAGTGTTGCTGCAGCTGTTCCTGTAATGGTAAAAATACCAGTTCCCACCATGGCCCCAATTCCTTAAAGAATTAAATCCCATAACTTCAAATGACGATGCATTTCTGTTTTACTTAGACTGAAGTCTTTTATTCTAAAAATATTCATTCTTCATCTCCACTAACAATAATTGTTTTATTTTACCACAGATAATGTATTTTGTGAATATTTATAAAATTGTATCTAAAAAAACTGAACAAATGTAATATTTGCTCAGTTTTTTTATAATGATTACCCAACTGATCCTTCCATCTCATAGCTAATCAAGCGGTTAAGCTCAACTGCATACTCCATTGGAAGTTCTTTGGTGAAGGGCTCTACAAATCCCATGACAATCATCTCAGTTGCTTCAGTCTCTGACAAGCCACGACTCATAAGGTAATAGAGTTGTTCTTCTGAAATCTTAGATACTTTGGCTTCGTGTTCCAAAGCTACTTGCGAGTTGTGGATTTCATTAAATGGAATAGTGTCAGATGCAGACAAGTCATCCATGATAATGGTGTCACACTCGATGTGAGAAACAGATTTCTTAGAGTTCTTGTTGAAAGTCACTTGTCCACGGTAGTCTACCTTACCACCGCCTTTAGCGATTGATTTAGAGACGATAGACGAGCTCGTATGTGGAGCATTGTGGATCATCTTGGCACCAGTATCTTGGTGTTGCCCTGCATTGGCAAAGGCAATCGAAAGCATAGTCCCACGCGCACCTTCTCCATCTAGGTAAACAGATGGATATTTCATCGTCGTTTTGGCACCCAAGTTTCCATCAATCCACTCAACAGTCGCATCTTTCAAAGCTTTAGCACGTTTGGTTACCAAGTTATAAACGTTGTCAGACCAGTTTTGAATAGTCGTATAACGCATATAAGCTCCGTCCAAAGCAAAGATTTCTACAATAGCAGCGTGCAAGCTGTTGCTTGAATAAGTTGGCGCTGTACATCCTTCTACGTAGTGTACACTTGCTCCCTCATCAACGATGATCAAGGTACGTTCAAACTGTCCAGTATTTTCGTTATTGATACGGAAATAGGTTTGAAGTGGAATATCTACCTTGACACCTTTTGGCACGTAGATAAAGGTTCCACCTGACCATACTGCTGAGTTGAGGGCGGCCAACTTGTTATCTGTCGGCGGTACCAATTTCGCAAAGTATTGCTTAAACAAGTCTGGGTATTCCTTGAGGGCAGAATCTGTATCTGTAAAGATAATTCCTAACTTCTCAAATTCTTCCTTCATGTTATGGTAAACCACTTCTGACTCATACTGGGCAGAAGCTCCAGCTAGATAGGCACGCTCAGCTTCAGGAATCCCGATCCGTTCAAAAGTTTCTTTGATTTTTTCAGGAACGTCATCCCAAGAACGGGCTGGTTTATCAGATGGTTTTTGGTAGTAGATCAAGTCATCAAAGTCAATCTCTGACAAGTCTGCTCCCCAAGTTTGCATGGGCATTTTTTTGAAGGTTTCATAAGATTTCAAACGGAATTCCAACATCCACTCAGGTTCTCCCTTAGCAGCTGATAGTTCACGAATAACATCTTCATTCAATCCTTTTCCTGTCGATAGGACAGGCTCTACATCGTCATGGAAACCAAATTTATATTCACCAAGATCAATTGGTTTTGGTTCTACTCTTTCTTCAGCCATAATATCCTTTCTTTCATTCTTTTTTTTCTAATGATTTATAAGACAAAGAAAGCTTGTCTTATTTGTTTTCTTGGTCTCCAATTGTTTTCTTCAGGGCATTCCAAGCTAGGGTTGCGCATTTGATTCGCTGAGGGAATTTGGCAACTCCTGATAAGAAAGCTGCATCGCCGAGACTATCTTGTCTGTCATCTTTTTGCCCTTGAACCATTTCAGAAAAAATGGTTGCAAGTTCTAAAATTTCTTGCTTGGTCTTGCCCAAAACAGCATCCGTCATCATACTAGCAGAAGCAGTGGAAATCGTGCATCCTGAATTTAGAAAAGCAATATCTTCCAAACGATCCTCTGCGTCAAACTTGACAGAGAGGTTGATAACATCCCCGCAGGTTGGATTATTGAGGCTGATTTGCTCAGCATCTTCTAACTTTCCTTGATGATGAGGATTTTTCGAATGGTCTGCTACCACTGCCATATAAAGGCTATCTAGTTTAGAAAGTGCCATTGAAAAACTCCTTTGTCTTTTGTAGGGCATCTACCAACTTGTCGCAATCAGCCTTGGTGTTGTAGATATAAAAACTAGCGCGAGCTGTTGCTGGAACATCCAAATATTGAAGCAAAGGTTGCGCACAATGGTGACCCGCACGAACTGCCACGCCTTCATAATCCAGAGCAGTTGCAAGGTCATGAGGATGAAGATCACCTAGGTTAAAGGCAATAACTCCTGAACGTTGAGCCAAATCTTGCGAACCGTAAATGGTCAATCCTTCAATTGCCTGTAATTTTGGATAGACGTATGCAATCAATTCTTGTTCGTGGGCTTCAATGACGTCCATACCAATCTTTTCAAGATAATCCACGGCAGCTGCAAGTCCAATAGCACCAACCATATTAGGAGTTCCAGCCTCGAATTTCCAAGGCAATTCCTTCCAACTAGCAGATTGCTCATAGACGAAATCAATCATCTCGCCGCCAAATTCAACTGGTGACATTTGCTCCAGATATTTTTCTTTACCGTAAAGAACACCAATACCAGTCGGACCAGCCATCTTGTGACCTGAAAAGGCAAAGAAGTCCACATCCAAATCCTGTACATCAATCTTCATATGAGGCGTAGATTGAGCACCATCTACCACCATGATGGCTCCAACTTGGTGAGCCATTTGTGTGATTTCTTTGATAGGATTAACCACTCCAAGAACGTTTGATGCGTGAGCTAGTGAGACTAACTTGACCTTGTCAGTCAATTTAGCTCGCAAGTCATCCATATCCAGAGCTCCATCTTTGAGATAGACATAAACAAGCTCTGCCCCAGTCTTTCGGCAAGCTTCCTGCCATGGAATAATATTGGAATGGTGTTCCATGACTGAAATCAAGACCTGGTCATCTTCAGTCAAGATTTCCTCAGCGAAACGTGCCACCCAGTTGAGACTAGTCGTAGTTCCTCTAGTGAAGAGTACTTCCTTTGTCGAACCTGCGTTGATGAACTTGCGAATGGTTTCACGAGCGGCTTCATAAGATGCTGTCGCACGCTCTGCCAAGGTATGAACACCTCGGTGGACATTTGCATTATCCTGTTCATAGTAGCGGTTAATGGCTTCCAGAACAGCTAGTGGTTTTTGTGTCGTCGCAGCATTATCCAAATAAACCAGAGGTTCGTCATTGACAATCTGATCTAAAATTGGAAAATCCTTGCGAATAGCTTCTGCATCTAACATAGGCTTCCCCTTAGCGTTTTGACAATTTTTCTTCGATCGTCGCAATCATTTCATCACGAACTTCCTTGACAGGGATTTCAACGATAACGGATCCAAGGAAACCACGAACAACTAAACGTTCTGCAGTTGCCTTGTCCAATCCACGGCTCATGAGGTAGTACATGTCTTCTGGATCAACTTGACCAATAGAAGCCGCGTGACCTGCGGTGACATCATTTTCATCAATCAAAAGAATTGGGTTGGCATCGGAGCGTGCTTGGTCTGAAAGCATGAGAACACGACTTTCTTGTTGAGCATCCGCTCCCTTAGCACCCTTGATGATGTGTCCAATACCATTGAAGGTCAAAGTTGCTTTTTCAAGAATTACTCCATGTTGAAGGATATTACCGATAGAGATGCAACCATAGTTAGTCACTCGAGTATCAATCCCTTGCACCTGACGACCACTTGAAAGAGCTACGACCTTGAGGTCTGCATGGCTACCATTTCCAAGTAGGTCACTATCAAAGTCAGCAACAACATTTCCTTCGTTCATGACACCGATAGCCCAGTCGATACTTGCATCGTTACCTAATTTACCACGACGGCTAATGTAGGCAGTGACATTCTCACCAAGACGGTCAATTGCAGCAAATTTCACTTGAGCACCAGAACGTGCAATCACTTCAACAGTGATATTAGCAGTCGCCTTAGTACTACCCTCACCGCGTGATTCTAAACGTTCGAGGTAGCTGATTTTAGAGTTTTTACCTGCAATGATCAGAATATGCTTGTTAAATGGCACATCACTATCACTGTCTTGGTAGAATATTCCTTCGATTGGTTCTGTGATTTCGACATTGTCTGGAATATAGAGAACAGCACCACTATTAAAGTAAGCAGTATGATAAGCAGCCAACTTGTCATTGTCGTATTTTACTGATGACATGAAAAATTCTTCTACGAGTTCTGGAATTTCTTCTAAAGCCGAATGGAAGTCTGTAAAGACCACTCCTTGTTCAGCCAACTCAACTGGAATTTGTTCGAAAACAGTTTGAGTTCCAACCTGCACCAATTTCAAGTGATTATCTAAAGCAGTGAAATCAGGAACATTTGCTGATGGTTCACTTTCTGTGATGGTACCATCACCAAGATTCCAACGGTGAAATTTTACACGCTCAATGACTGGCAATTCCAAAGTCTCAATCTTGTCAAAAGCTTTTTGACGGAGGTCTGACAACCAGCTTGGTTCAGCGTGCATTTCTGAAAAAAGTTTAATAGTTTCTTTAGTCATTTACTTCTCCTAAAAGATACGAGGGAATTACAATTCTTCCTTGTAGTCATAGCCAAGTTCTTCAGCTAGTTTCGCGTATCCTTCACGTTCCAAGCGTGCAGCTAATTCTGGACCACCAGAAAGAACAACACGACCTTCCATCATAACGTGTACCACATCTGGTGTGATATAGTTCAAAAGACGTTGGTAGTGAGTAATGATCATAGCACCAAAACCTTCACCACGCATAGCATTCACACCTTTAGAGACAACTTTAAGGGCATCAATATCAAGACCAGAGTCAATCTCATCTAAGAGTGCAAAAGTTGGTTCCAACATCAAGAGTTGAAGAATTTCGTTACGTTTTTTCTCACCACCTGAGAAACCTTCGTTGAGATAACGCTCTGCCATTTCTTCTTTCATGTTGAGCAATTCCATTTTTTCGTCTAACTTAGTGATAAATTCACGAACTGAAATCTTCTCATCATCTTCTTTCCCAGCATTCATAGCTGCACGAAGAAACTCAGCATTTGTAATCCCAGGAATTTCTGATGGATATTGCATGGCAAGGAAAAGTCCCATACGCGCACGTTCATCCACTTCCAATTCAAGGATGTTTACACCGTCAAACAAGACTTCACCTTTAGTGACTTCATAGTTTGGGTTCCCCATAATAGCAGCTGAAAGAGTAGACTTACCGGTACCATTTGGTCCCATGATAGCTGCAATTTCTCCTGTTTTAAGAGTCAGATTGACCCCTTTTAAAATTTCTTTTCCTTCAATTTCAACGTGAAGATCTTTGATCTCTAATACTGACATGATTGTTCCTTTCTTTTCATCCTTTTTACTGTATTTACCAGAAATTTAACCTTTTTAAATCTCTAGAAAAACACGGTAAAATGTCAATAAATATACCTTAATAGTATAACAAAAAAAAGCCTAAAAGGCTTTGATTTTGTCTAGAAGCTAGGAGCTACTTCTTCCCTTGAAAATGATCATCTATAGCGCTCACAATTTTACCCATGATATAACTCACGCGAAAATTTCTCAGGATCAAAATAGCCCAAAGCAAGGCCACGATATACCGTTGCTCCATGATGGATTCATTAAAGAAATAAGTCTCAGCAGCAGTAAAGAAGGCCATGATAATAAATTGTTGTCTGTTCATAGTCTTTTACCACCAATTCCTTTTAATCTTCGGCTATAGTCACTTTATCTGCTAAAAATTCAAAGCCTTGAGGAAGTATGGACTCTTCAGTCTCTTCCTTCACGACTTGTTCTTGAGAACCTTTAGCTCTGCTTGAAAATGCAGCTCGAACTTCCTTCCATTCTTCCATAGAAATAGCAAGAATCTCTGGAGAAAATCCAGCGGCACGACTAAGAATATTGCCAAACATGGTGTTAAGATTGTCTCGTTTCATGGTTTGACCAGCATTGAAATTCGATTCAAAAGCCAAAATCGCATGGTGTTCATTAGCCGCAACTGGTTTAGAACCAGCTAAGAGTGCCTTATCTGGACCAGATAAGCTTTCAATGACTTCTCCCCAAGCATTCTGAAGACGGATTAAGTTTTGACGGGCTAAGTCTGGATTCTCTACTGCTTCTTGAAGAATAGACTGCACCTTATTTCGGTCTACACGATAGATTGATTTACTGTTAGTCGGACGACTTGGTGTAGAAACAGTTTGTTTGGGATTAGAACCAACATTTGCAAGAGCTTGTTTCAATCGTGCAACTTCTTCTCGAAGAGAAGACAATTCCTCAGCCACCTCACCTGAAAGTTCTGGTTGAGAATCAATTTCTGCTAAACGAATAGTCATCATTTCGGCATAAATTTTAGGTTGTAGGCTAGCCTTAATATCAGCTAGACTTTTAGTAGCAAAACTAATCATCTCAAACAAGACATCCTGCGGAAGAGCTAAGTTTTTCTCAAATGCATCACTATGATGTGTATTTTCTCCGCCTGCTTGAACAATTAAGATATCACGTAGATATTGCAGCAAATCGACTACAAAACGTGCCATGCTCTTTCCATTCTCAAAAATCAAATCAAGATTTTGAAGGGCTCCTGGTACATCCTTTTGAGCTAAAGCAGCTACGTAATAATCCAAGGCACTTAAACTAATGGTACCAGTGATTTCTTCTGAGACTGCAGTTGTCAATCTAGCTTCTTGGGTTAAGCTTAATGCCTGGTCTAGAATTGACAAGGCATCCCGCATCCCACCTTCAGCTCGTCGAGCAATAATTTCAACAGCTTCTGTTTCGTAATCAATCCCTTCTTTTTCTAAAATCTGGAAGATATGATCTCGAATATCCTGAGTCTTAATGGACTTGAACTCAAATCGTTGAACACGAGACAAAATAGTTGCAGGAATTTTATGAAGCTCAGTCGTTGCCAAAATAAAGACTACATTAGGAGTTGGTTCTTCCAGTGTTTTCAAAAGGGCATTAAAGGCACCTGTCGAAAGCATATGAACCTCATCAATGATATAAACCTTATACTGAGCTATACTTGGAGCATAAGTTGATTTATCACGAATATCACGAATTTCATCAACCCCATTATTAGAAGCAGCATCCATTTCGATAACGTCTTCTAAACTTCCATCCGTAACAGCTTGACAGATGTAACAGTTATTACAAGGTTCTCCCCCTACTTGATTAGGGCAGTTCATAGCCTTAGCAAAAATCTTAGCCACACTAGTCTTACCAGTTCCACGAGGCCCTGAAAATAGGTAGGCGTGACTAATCTTATCCTGTTCTACAGCCTGTTTAAGAGTTCTAGCAACAACTTCCTGGCCCACTAGCTGTGAAAAATTTTGACTTCTATATTTTCGATAAAGCGCCTGATACATTATGCTTTCTCCTCAAACATTGAAAATTTCCATACTGTCTTATCTAGTAAAATGGACACAAACTCTTCTAAATAGCATTGATCAATTTCATCATAATCATCAACATGAGATGAGTCCAAATCTAATACACCCAAAAGCTGTCCATTTTTTACCATTGGAAGTACGATCTCGCTACGAGCACTACTATCACAAGAAATATAATTTGGATAAGTCTTGACATCGACAACGATAACTGTTTGACGGCTAGCCGCTGACTCACCACAAACTCCTTTTCCGAGCGAAATTCTAACACATGAGACTCCACCCTGAAAAGGGCCTAAAATAAGCTCATTTCCGTCATATAAATAGAAACCTGCAAAGACAGTACGAGGAAAGTTCATTTTTAAGAGAGCACTAGCATTTGATAGATTAGCCAACACATTGGTCTCACCTTCTAAAAGACTAGAGAGTTGTTCATTTACAATTTGGTAAATTGATTCTTTTTCGGAATGTAACATAAATCCATTATATCAAAAAATACTAGTTGAAAAAAGAAAAATCCCTTGTTTTACAACAAAGGATTTATAATTAGTTCTGATTGATTAAAGTTCGATGTCTCCGAACAAGTCAGCCATTGAGAATCCCGTTTGAGTTTCAGGAAGTTCAAAGTCACGTTTTTCTTGACGTTTTGGACGACGTGGACGTGGAGCACGTTTTTCTTCGTTTTGTCCTTCTTCTTGAGCTGGACGTTCTTCAAGAGCTTTGATAGAAAGTGATACACGTTCTGCATCAGCATTAACATCAAGAACTTTAACAGTAACTTCTTGACCAACTGTAAGAGCTTCTTTTGGATTTTCAATACGTTTGTGTGAAATTTGTGATACGTGAACAAGTCCATCGATACCTGGCAATACTTCAACAAATGCACCGAAGTCAGTCAAACGTTTAACTGTACCTTCTACAACGTCACCTTTAGCCAATTTTTGCTCAACGCCATCCCATGGTCCAGGTGTTGTTGCTTTAAGTGAAAGTGATACACGTCCTTCTTCTTCGTTAAGGTCAAGGATTTTCACTTCTACTTCTTCACCAACAGTTACAACTGATTTTGGTGAAACGTTACGTTCGTGTGACAATTCAGTCAAGTGAACCAATCCGTCAACACCACCAAGGTCGATGAAAGCACCGAAGCTTGTGATACGAGCAACTTTACCAGTTACTACATCACCAGCAGCCAATTTACCGAAAACTTCTGCACGAGCTGCTGCAGTAGCTGCTTCTACAACTTCACGACGTGAAAGGATGAAGCGGTTTTCTTTAGGGTCAACTTCTTTGATTTTAGCTTCAAATTCTTGACCTACAAAACGCTCAGTGTTACGTACGAAACGAGTATCCAACATTGAAGCTGGGATAAATCCACGCAAACCTTCAAATTCTACTGAAAGTCCACCTTTAACAGCGCGAGTTCCTTTAACTGTAACAACTTCTTCTTCGCGTCCTACAAGTTTGTCCCATGCTTTGCGAGCTTCAAGGCGTTTTTTAGATACAAGGTATGTTACTGTATCAGTATCTTTACCAACTACTTGACGAAGTACAAGAACATCAAATACTTCACCTACTTTTACAAAGTCATTGATATCTGCATCGCGATCGTTTGTCAATTCGCGAAGAGTCAAGACACCTTCAACACCAGTTCCAGAGATTGCAACGTTAGCTTGATTAGCATCAACTGTCAATACTTCAGCACTAACAACATCACCAGGTTCAACTTGGCTAACGCTATTTAGCAAATCTTCAAATTCATTCATCTAAAAAATCCTCCAACAATCAAGTCTTTTTAACTTGACATACTTATAATTTTTTTCCTAAGCACCCGCAACGACATGAACATCTCGAACGTCCTTCAATTATAAAAATAAAATACCCTAAGATATTTTTCTTTTTATCTTGAATTTATTACCTAAGAACTGGGGTAGCTGGATTCGAACCAACGCATGAGGGAGTCAAAGTCCCTTGCCTTACCGCTTGGCTATACCCCATTGATGATATGGAGAGAGAGGGATTCGAACCCCCGAACCCGAAGGAGCGGATTTACAGTCCGCCGCGTTTAGCCTCTTCGCTATCTCTCCGACAATCAACGAAAACTATTATATCATGAAAATTTGCAAAAAACAAGCATTATTTTGCTAAATTATAGTTCTCAATCAATATTTCCACAGCTTTTTCAAGATTCTTGTAAAAACTATCGACATTTCCATTCTTTATGATTGCAAATTGGTTGTCTAGTTCGGCAATTTCGCCGATTAACTTTTTACCAATCATTAAAGTATAACCAGCGTACTTATCTTTTCCAACTACTACTTTAGCATCTGACAATTGAATCTCAATTTTTTTATCCTTTTTGCTCATACCATACCTCTTTTCACTTTTTCTATTTTACAAGAAATTCCCTAATCTAGCAAGAAAAAACTCTCTACCATGCTTATCTTGACAGAGAGTTTAAGGAATATTTTTTTAATTTGAAAATTGAATCATTAGTGAGTCGTCCCTCCGACCAACTTCAAATCTTTATCTTTATGGTCCACGATAGCACCAATAGCAGCTTCGATACCTCGGACAATATCTCTTAAGCACATGGATGCAGTATTAGGCTTATTTACCACTTGCTCTGTCATATAGGGAATATGCATAAATCCTGCTCTCATATTGGGAAATTTCTTATCCGCTAAATAGAGAGCCTGATACATCAGATGATTGCAAACAAAGGTTCCAGCTGTATTGGATACTGTAGCAGGTAGCCCTTCTTCTTTTATGGCTTGTACCATTGCTTTGATAGGGAGTGTGCTAAAATAGGCGGCTTCTCCATCAAGGCGAATTGGAGTGTCAATCGGTTGATTTCCTTGGTTATCTGGAATTCTAGCATCATCTTGATTGATAGCAACTCTCTCAGGAGTTAAACTCGCTCTTCCTCCTGCTTGTCCAATGCAAAGCACAACATCTGGATGGTATCGATTTATTTCTGCTTCTAAAACCTCTGCTGATTTATAAAAGACCGTTGGGATTTCTACCCAATGGAGCTCTGCACCATTGATTTCAGACGGTAATGATTTAACAGCTTCTAGAGCTGGATTGACCTTTTCACCACCAAAAGGATCAAATCCTGTAACTAATATTTTCATTTTATTTCCTTTACTAAAATGCCAAAAAGTACATCAGAAATACATGTATGATAATCATGACAATAGCTACTCCTACTTGTGCTTTGATAACGCCATTTGGATCTTTCATATCCAAAAGGGCTACAGGTAGAGTATTGAAATTAGCAGCCATTGGGGTTAATAGAGTCCCACAACAACCTGCTGTCATAGCAAGAGCACCCGCCATAATTGGATCTGCTCCCAAGGAAAATACAAAGGGCACACCAATTCCAGCAGTAATGACAGTAAAGGCCGCAAAGGCATTTCCCATAATCATTGAAAATAGAACCATCCCCAACACATAAGCCACTACACCCATCAACCGACTCCCCGAAGGCACAAAATCACTTATCAGATGTGACATTAAATCTCCAACTCCTGCTACGGTAAAAATCGCTCCCAAAGCCCCTAAAAGTTGGGGCACAATCCCACTAGTTGAGACTTGCTGAACCATGCGATTATTTTCTGCCAGCAAGCTTTTAGGAGAACTTTTAGTAATCAATAAAAGAGAGATGGTTGCAAGAAATGCTGCAAGGCTGATAGCAATCTTACTAAACTCAGGGATCATTTTTGCTAATACTAAAGCAATCAAAGCCATCAACATGACCGGAATAAAAATTTTATTCTTCAACCGTTTAGCTTCAATATTTGCCTTGACTTCATTCAGAGATGGCAAGGTCCCGATACGAACCTGTTTAAAGAGTGTTAGTAGGGCTAAGAGCACTACGATAATTCCAACAACGATAGATGGTAGATAGGAACCACCAATAAAACTGATTCCCAATAAAGCCCAAAACCCAGCTGTTCCAAAGCGAACTGGGTTTGTTTTGTCTTTATAGCTACAATAGGCCGTGTGAAGAAATTGACAACCAATCACAATATAGGTTAACTCTAATAACTGTCTTGCTAGATTGGTCATTCTTCTTTTCCTTTACTAAGCTTATTCGCTAGCAGTTTTCTATCAAATAAGTAATTGTACAGCCCTACCACAAGTAGGGCAACTCCTGCAACAATAAGAGAAGCCGAAGCGATCCCTGCATAATTACTTTCGTAACCTAATTGGTCCAGAGTGCCCCCCACCAAGAGGACACCACCTGCACCAACGAAAGTGTTCTGAGCAAAGAAATTTGCAAAATTATCATTTGCTGCTGCACGCGCTTTTAGCGCTTCGCTCTCCTGCTCCGTTAATTTTCTACCTAATTGTGACTCTGCCGCTGCTTGTCCCATGGGTTGAACCAGAGGCCTTACAAACTGTGGCTGCCCTCCGATACGAATGGCAAAGAAGCTGTCGAGTTCCCGAAAAAAGAAATAAACGGTATAAAAACTTCCTACGGTCAGCCCCTTTATCCTTTGAATCAAGTCAATCGAACGTTGCTTGAGGCCAAAAGTTTCAGATAAACCAACCAAGGGCAAGGTTACCATAAAAATCGTAAGAACTCGTTGATTGCTAAATTCTCTTCCTAAAATTTCCAAGAACTCAACAAGAGAAACTCCAGAAACTAGAGCTGTAACTAAACTAGCTAAGACTACCGTTGCGATGGTATCTAATTTATAGATAAAACCAACCACAATGATAACTATCCCTATTAGTTTAATCCATTCCATATAGGCCCCTTTATTCCAAAAATACTAGTCTGTTTTATTTGACATGACTTTCTAGTTCTTTTTGGTATTTACTGTTTGATTCCAATTTTTCTTTTTGCCATTTTTCAAGAGCTGCTTGATATTCTTTAGCAGATACAATTTCTTTTTGCAATTTCATTCCCTTGAAGATATATGGATCACCCTTAATACCTACTTGTGAGTATGGTTTAGAGAATGGAACAACGTTGCTGACAACTGGTGAACCACCTGATGAAGCTGTTGGCATCAAGAGAGAACTATCAGTGAGCCAAGCTTACGCTTTAGCATATTTTTCATATCTCTTGTCCAAATCGTTTGTTTCAGAAACTGCATCATCCAAGAGTTTCTTATATTCATCCAGACCAAGTTGAGCTACTACTTCCTTGTCTTTACCTTTCGTAATACCAAGGTGTTTCATAGCAGAACCAGTCTTAGGATCCATGATATTGAGATAACTTGCTGGGTCTTGGTAGCTTGGAGCCCATCCAGTACTGTTCAAGTCATAGTCTTTTTGTGCTGGAACACGCGCTTGCGATGTAATGCTTTCCTTTTCGTTATCGGTCATCTGAAGGACATCAATCACGACATTTTCAGAACCAAGAGTTGACTCGATTGATTGTTTGAAGGAATTGCTTTGTTGAACGGCGATTGTATCTGTCTGTTCAACTGGAACATCCAAATGAATTGGGAAGGTTACACCTTTTGCTTCCAATTCTTTCTTAGCTTTCTCGAATGAAGCCTTAGCTTTGTCAGGATTGTAGATAGTATCTTTTCCGTCTACAAGCTCAACGCCTTTCCATTGGTCTCCATAGTTGACCAATTCTGCTTGAGCGATATCACCAAAGTTTTTACCGCCAGATTGTACAAAGTTATCTGGAACTAGACTGTTACGAATAATCTTGTCCGCACCATCTTCACCATTGAGCTGTGCAGCATAAGAATGACGGTTGAAGGCAAAGTTAATTGCTTGACGGAAGTCCTTGTTCAACATCGCTTCTTTTGTAGAAGTTTTCTGTTCTTCACTTGTTTTCGCAGTCTTATTGTAAGATTGACGGTTTACGTTAAAGGTAAAGTAATAACTAGTTGAATCCTGTGGACTGTATGTGATTTTATCTCCGTATTGTTCCAATGTAGAAGCAAAGTTTGAGCTACTTGGGAAGATACGAGCTGTTGTATAAACACCTGAAGAGAAGCTACGGATTAATGATTCTTGGTCTGAACCATCATAGTAGGTCAATTTTACTTTCTCGATTTTAACCTTCTCTTTATCCCAATAATTTGGGTTCTTTTCGTATTCGATTAAAGATTTTGAAGTCAATGTCTTCAGGATATACGGACCGTTATAAAGAATTCCAGATGGACTTACTGCTCCGTAGTTCTTACCTGAAGCTTTGAGGAATTCCTCGTTTACCGGCAACATGGTTGCTGAAGTCACTTTCGAATTCCAGAAACTTTCAGGTGCATTAAGAGTATACTGGACTGTGTAGTCATCCAATGCCTTAACCCCAACTGTAGAGAAGTCATTAGTCTCACCAGTCATATATTCATTCAAGCCCTTAATGGAGTTTTGAATAAGAGTGACACCGTCTGATTTACCATCTGCTACGTGTTTTAGTCCAGTAACAAAGTCATGCGCTGTCACTTCAGCGTATTCTTCACCTTCTGACGTGTACCATTTAACTCCTTTACGAAGTTTATAAGTATAGGTCAAACCGTCTTGTGAGACAGTCCAATCCTCTGCTAGTGAAGGAACCAAATTTCCATATTCATCGTTTTCCAACAAACCATCAACGACGTTACCAATAATATCCGTTGTTGAAGTACGAGTTGCAATACTGTAGTCCAAAGATGATGGGTCTACTCCATAGACATAAGAGAAGGTTGTAGGTGCATCTGCTTCTTTATCAGCTTTACCACAAGCCACAAGAAGAACTGCTGTACTCAGGACAACTCCTGCTGTTAACATCCACTTTTTCGTTTTCATAAAGATCTCCTTTAATAATTTTTAATCTACTTTTACAATCCAACCTTCTGGTGCTTCAATGTCACCAAATTGGATACCTGTCAATTCATTGTATAGTTTACGAGTCACTGGACCAACCTCTGTTTCACTGTAGAAAACATGGAAATCATCACCATGTTGGATTCCCCCAATAGGTGAGATTACTGCTGCTGTTCCACAGGCACCTGCTTCTACAAATCGATCCAGACTATCAATTGGTACATCTCCCTCAACAGGCTTCAAGCCTAAACGATGCTCTGCCAAGTAAAGCAATGAATACTTGGTAATAGATGGTAAGATTGATGGACTCAATGGGGTTACAAACTCATTATCAGCTGTAATTCCAAAGAAGTTCGCTGAACCGACTTCTTCAATCTTGGTGTGGGTTGAGGGGTCAAGATAAATAACGTCTGAGAAATGACGGGATTTAGCCATTTTTCCTGGCAAAAGACTAGCTGCATAGTTACCACCGACCTTGGCAGCTCCTGTCCCATTTGGTGCAGCACGGTCATACTCATCTTGAATCAAGAAGTTTGTTGGAACCAATCCACCCTTAAAGTAATTTCCAACTGGCATAGCAAAGATGGTAAAAATATACTCCTCAGCTGGTTTTACCCCAATGATATCTCCAACACCAATCAAGAGCGGACGAAGGTAAAGGGTTCCACCAGTTCCATAAGGGGGTACGTATTCTTCATTAGCACGAACTACTGACTTACAAGCCTCTACAAACATTTCTGTTGAAACTTGGGGCATCAATAGACGATCACAGGTACGTTGGAGTCGTTTAGCATTTTCATCTGGACGGAAGAGTTGAATACTGGCATCTTTTGTACGATAGGCTTTCAATCCTTCAAATGCTTGCTGTCCATAGTGAAGGCTTGGAGAAGACTCTGAAATATGCAAGGTTGCATCTTCTGTTAATTCTCCTTGAGTCCATTGTCCATTTTTAAAATAAGCGATATAACGATAAGGTAGTTTCATATAGGAAAAACCGAGATTTTCCCAATCAATCGTAACGGTCATGACAATCTCCTTTATTCTAATCAAGCTTTGTGTTCTATTCTACACTATTCTCCTAAAAATTCAAGTATTATTTGTAATTTTCTGAAAATTTTATTTATAAAAAATCAGTCACTAGGACTGATTTTCTTATTAATTATCTTTTTCTTCTTTAAAGACTTCTTTGAGATAGGCATCGAAAACTTCCTCGTCTGAAATAGTATCTGAGATAAAGCTTCCATTACTTGTGCGCTCTGATAGATTCAAATCTTGCAGAATTGCTTCGTAAATTGTTCCATTATTTGATTGGATAACAAGAGTTTGTTCTCCGTCTTCCACTTCGGTGCTAAAAAGATCTCCGATAAATCCTTGTTCTGAGACAGAACCGGCCAAGAAGACGCGATGTGGTTTACTCTTCAATTCTCTCAGAACTTGAAGACCACGCTTAGCACGACTGGTTGCTGGAATTTCCTCTGTTGATACACGTTTCAAGCTTCCACGTTGCGTTAACAGATAGAAGGATGAAGTATTGCAGATAAAGGCAGCTTGAAGCTCATCATCTGCTTTCAGATTCATAGCTTTGACACCTGCAGCCTTGGCTCCAACAACTGGAACCTCTTCGATATTAAAGCGAAGGGCATATCCATTTTTACTAATCAACAAAACATCATCAAGTTTGATTGGTGCAACAGCTACAATCTGGTCAGTCTCGTCTTTCAACTTAGCATATTTGACAGACTTAGAACGATAGGTTCTCCATGGAGAGAATTCTTTACGTTCGACACGCTTGATTTGTCCAAGGCGAGTCGCTGCAAAGTAGGTCGTCGCATCATCAAACTGATCCACAACTTCTACGTATAGCACTTCTTCATTGGTTTCAAAGTTTGTAATCGTTTGGCTCAAGTGTTCCCCAATATCCTTCCAACGAATATCTGCTAATTCATGGACAGGACGGTAGATAACATTTCCTAATGTCGTAAAGATTAAGAGATGTTGAGTTGTCTTAACAGATTGGATAAATAGCAATCGGTCATCATCCCGTTTACCAATTTCCTCTAACGTTGAAGCTGAGAAAGAACGAGGGCTAGTACGCTTGATATAGCCAGCCTTCGTCACGCTGACATAGGTATCTTCCTCTGCGATAAGGCTAGCTGTATCAATTTCGATCACTTTCGCTGTATCTTCTAAAGAACTCAAACGAGGTGTCGCAAACTGTCTCTTGACCTCACGAAGTTCTTTTTTCATGAGATTGTACATAGTCCGTTCGTCACCAATGATAGCCGCCAGCATAGCAATTTTTTCGCGAAGTTCTGCTTCTTCTTCCTGCAAGACAACTACGTCTGTATTGGTCAAACGATATAGTTGCAAGGTAACAATAGCTTCAGCCTGCTCTTCAGTAAAATCATAACTGACCTTGAGGTTTTCCTTGGCATCAGCCTTGTTCTCAGAAGCACGGATTAGAGCAATGACTTCATCTAAAATAGAGATGACACGAATCAAACCTTCCACGATATGGAGACGTTTTTCAGCCTTTTCCTTGTCAAAGCGAGAACGTGCCAAGATGACCTCACGACGGTGGGCAATATAGCTAGATAAGATAGGCACAATTCCAACCTGACGAGGGGTGAAATTGTCAATCGCAACCATGTTGAAGTTGTAGTTGATTTGCAAGTCAGTATACTTAAAAAGATAGTTGAGAACAAGCTCTGTGTTCGCATCTTTCTTGAGTTCGATAGCAATACGAAGACCGTCACGGTCGGACTCATCACGAACCTCAGCGATACCTGCTACCTTGTTATTGACACGAACTTCATCAATTTTCTTGACTAAGTTAGCCTTATTAATCTCATAAGGAATCTCAGTGATAACGATTTGTTCCTTACCATCTTTTAACTTCTCAATTTCAGTCTTGGAACGAACAACCACGCGCCCCTTACCAGTTTCATAGGCCTTTTTGATTTCGTCTCGTCCTTGAATAATGGCTCCTGTAGGGAAGTCTGGTCCAGGCAGAAATTCCATCAACTTATCAACCTTGGCAGTCGGATGATCAATCATGTAGACTGTCGCATCAATAACTTCGGCCAAATTATGCGGTGGAATATCTGTGGCATAACCAGCTGAAATACCTGTTGAACCATTGACTAAGAGGTTTGGAAAAGCTGCTGGTAAGACAGTTGGCTCTTTCTCCGTATCGTCAAAGTTCCAAGCAAAAGGAACTGTCTTTTTATCGATATCCTGAAGGAGGTAGCCTGCAATCTCAGACAAACGAGCCTCAGTATAACGCATAGCCGCAGGTGGATCTCCGTCCATTGAACCGTTGTTTCCGTGCATTTCAACTAGAATCTCACGGTTTTTCCAGTCCTGAGACATACGAACCATGGCATCATAGATAGAAGAGTCCCCATGTGGGTGGAAATTCCCCATAATATTACCGACAGACTTGGCCGACTTACGGTAGCTCTTATCAAAAGTATTGCCATCCTTATTCATCGAATAAAGAATACGGCGTTGAACCGGCTTCAATCCATCCCTAATGTCTGGCAAAGCCCGGTCTTGAATGATGTACTTGGAGTAGCGACCAAAGCGCTCTCCCATGATGTCCTCCAGGGACATATTTTGGATATTACTCATATAGGATACAAAGCCCGTAAAATACAAAGTGAAAATAGGAAATTCTTACAGTGAGCGATGCTCACAAGAGAATTTATCTTTTTCACACAGCATTTAGGGCGTGTTCAACTCCTTTCAAAAAATGTAGAGTAGGTTTTTATACAGTGAAGGATACTTTACGGAAATTAGTCCCGTGTTCAGTTACCTCTAGTAGCCAAACTATCCTTTCTGTAGTTTTAATTTTTTATATCAGGTTAAAACATTTTAGTTTACTTAAATTTAGCTAGTTGATGCTTGTTTGATTTTTCTTTGGACAAAAAATAAATAGATGGCAGGGAGAAATGAAATAACAGCTGTCCCAATAAGAAATGCATTAAATACATTTTGATGCCCTTGAAAAACTTCATTCCAATACATAGTATTAACAAGATGGAAGACTAAACCAATTAAATAACAGAAGCTAATAACTATTACCTTCCACCTTAATAGAGAATTGACAGAAGATAATCGAAAAGCATGATAAATTACTGCTATAATGAGCATTGGAAAACAAAAAGATATTAGAAAGAAATAAAATCTTAAAACATCATCGTAAATCTCGGTTCGATCGATTGATATAAGCCAAATATTACACATTGTTAAAATTATCGGGAAAAATAGCCCATACATCCGTTTATTCAACTTATTTCTTTTAAGAGCTAGAAAAATAGAAAACACTGCTACCAAAATCTGTATTCCTGGGAATCCCAGAAAAAATATTGTAAAAATAAAATTTAACATACTATTCCAATTTCTCCTTAGCATACTCAATCATCTTCTCAGCCACTTCTTTTTTATACTTAAAGCCCATCTTTTGAGCAAGATATTGAGCTTCTTGGTGGAAAAGTTGCATGGTAGCAAATAAAGACTGAGTTATTTTCTCTAAACTTGAGAAATCAAGAAGAGCAGAGAATTCCTTCTCCTTCTCAATTGGCAAGTAGTTGAAGAGATACTTGTAATTTTTACCAATGTCGACAGCACCTCTATCACTTGCTACCTGCCAAGCTAAGATTTTCAAGAGTTCTTGCTGACAAATACCGTAGAGATGGTCGGTCGAGTAGATGAGCTGATTACGATAAATCCCTTTAACCACGTAGGCTGATACCCACCAAAATTCATTGCAGACTTTTTCAAAATCCGTCTCACTAGCTGGATGTATCCAAAAACGCTCTGGACTTGGAGAGTAAGTCTCAAAAATACCCTTCTTATCTTCTAAAACTGTGAAGCCTGCCTCACTATCCACCCATTCTTGTATGTGTTCTTGTGGGCAGAGAGTCAAATCAATGCGATTCCCATCTTCAAAGAGCATGAGGTAAAGATGGCGATGTCCAAGAGCAACTTCTTGCTCAATGACGCGTTTACCGAACTGGTCCAACCAAGAAAGGTCACTCGTTAGATTGTCTATGTCATCTACGACATAGACTACGTCGTAATCCTGAAACTCATCTTTTGGAGCTTTTGTATCCGTTCGTGAACCAGATAATGCCACAGCATCAACTTGTAAAGTTTGTCCAGTCTGTGAAATCAACCTCAGCATTTGCTCTTGACTTCTATATTTTCTGCACCTATCTTTAATCAAGTTATTTTTCATAACTATCTAGCTCCTCTTGTTTTTGAAGGATTCGTATTCTTTTCTTCTCAAGTTCCCCTACGATTAATTGGCTAGTTGAGCAAATCCCCAAAACGATTAAAATAAAATAAAACAAATTCATATCGTTTCTATGATATATTTTAAAGCTTCTCCATAATACAAAAGTATTTACTAATGAAAGAAGGAAAAGTAAAGTAGCATTGAATAGGAGTATTATAGCAAACTTACTCTTAAAATACCTATAATGTTTTCCAATCCTATAGAGAGTATATAGTGAAAAAACAATCATCAAAGGGGTGAAAGCAAGTGCATAAAATAAGATAAACCCTATTCCTGAGTATGGTTTACTCTCCATTGGTAGATCTAATAGACAGATACAAATAGTGAGGATGTTCAATATAAATAAAGATACTGTGCGAGCACACTCTTTTCTACCTTTATTGGTCATCAAATCATATATAATTCCAAAAATGGCTAGGAGAACAAGGAAAAAAGGCAACATTAATAACGTAATCAATACCGCACCTCCAATAGTTTTAGCGATTGTTTACATACAAAAGATAATCGTCACCTTTACTTGAACTTTACAACTTCCCTGTCTAGTAAAGGTTATACCCTTCGTAATAATATGAAGCATCCACACCCCTAAAGAAACAGGTCTGAGTGATATTTTCCGTTAGATTATTCAAGAAGAGATACTTGTGTTCTTACCAGTGTCAACTTTTAAGGTTTAACTATTCCAAAAATCAGTTCAAACATTTCCTGGTCAGTTCTCATCTATTTTACCCTCATCTGAAACATGGTTAGTAAAAGGAGCATCTTCTTTCTTTTGTTGTTGTAGTTTTCGAACTCTTTTTCTTTCAAGCTCTCCGACTATAAATTGAATGATAGAACTAATTCCAAAAAATGGTAGCAGCAACATAATTCCCATTTCTTCCGTCAGCATTAAAAATAGGAAATTAATAACTGAAAATATTTCTAAAAACCAGGCATTTAGCCTAAGAAGTTTTGAGTAACTACTAGGATAATGTTTGAGATGTTTATTGCTCTTATAAATAGCTGTGAATCCAAAAGCTAAGCTAGCTGGTGTGAAAATAAAAATGTCAAAAGTATAGAATAGCAAACCTGCATAAGGATTGGATCTAAAAGGATTATCAAATAAAAAGACACAGGCGGTTACTATAGCTAATAGTAAGAATTCAAGAAAGCGAATTTTCTCAGGTTTTCCTTGTTTAGCTGTTATAAACATAACTGCACCTATAGCTAAAACTATCGCAAGAAAAGGAGTATGATACAATAAACTTATCATGATGTATACCTCTTTTAGAGAGCTAAGATTTTGAAGGAGGAAGATTTACTTAAAACACAGTCGCTTCTTCCAATGTAAACTTGACATTATCTTCAATCCACTTACGACGTGGTTCGACCTTATCACCCATTAAGACATTGACACGACGTTCTGCGCGTGCTAAGTCTTCAATCGTAACACGAATGAGAGTTCGAGTTTCTGGATTCATGGTTGTCTCCCAAAGTTGGTCCGCGTTCATCTCACCAAGACCTTTATATCGTTGGAGTGTTGCGCCTTTGCCAAACTGCTTACGAAGCTCTTCTAGCTCACCATCCGTCCAAGCGTAGGCTACTTCTTCTTTCTTGCCCTTACCTTTGGACATCTTGTAAAGAGGCGGAAGGGCGATATAGACATGGCCTGCCTCGACTAGTGGACGCATGTAGCGATAAAAGAAGGTTAAGAGAAGGGTTTGAATGTGGGCACCATCGGTGTCCGCATCGGTCATGATAATGATTTTGTCATAGTTAGCATCTTCAAGAGAGAAGTCTGCCCCCACACCAGCACCGATGGTATAAATCATGGTATTGATTTCTTCATTTTTGAGGATATCTGCCATCTTGGCCTTGGCTGTATTGATGACCTTACCACGAAGAGACAAAATAGCCTGAAACTTACGGTCACGACCTTGTTTGGCAGATCCACCGGCAGAATCACCCTCGACTAGGTAGAGTTCATTCTTAGCTGGATTTTTAGACTGGGCTGGCGTTAATTTACCAGAAAGCAATCCCTTGTCTTTTTTGTTTTTCTTGCCATTGCGGCTCTCATCACGCGCTTTACGTGCTGCTTCACGGGCATCACGGGCCTTGATGGCTTTACGAATCAGATTCGAAGCCAATTCCCCATTTTCCATAAGGAAGAAGGTCAGTTTTTCAGCAACAATACTATCAACGATTGGACGAGCTAGTGGACTTCCTAGTTTGTCCTTAGTCTGTCCTTCAAATTGCAAATGTTCTTCCGGAACCAAGATAGAAAGAACAGCTGATAAACCTTCACGGTAATCTGACCCTTCCAGATTTTTATCTTTTTCCTTGAGAAGCCCCGTCTTACGTGCATAGTCATTCATGACCTTAGTGATAGCAGACTTGAGTCCAGTCTCATGCGTTCCACCATCCTTGGTACGAACGTTATTGACAAAGGACAAGATGTTATCTGAAAAGCCATCATTATACTGGAGGGCTACTTCTACTTGGAAACCATTGTCTTCCCCTTCAAAGTAAAGGACTGGCGTCAAGGTTTCCTTGTCTTCGTTAAGATAAGAAACAAAGTCCTGTACCCCATTCTCATAATGGAACTCGATTGCTTCATCTGTTCGCTTGTCCGTTAATGACAAGGTTACATTCTTCAATAGAAAGGCTGACTCATTGAGACGCTCTGAAATAGTATTGTACTTAAAGTCTGTCGTAGAAAAGATACTGGCATCTGGCATGAAGGTCACTTTGGTACCTGTCTTAGACTTAGGTGCAGTCCCAACCTTTTCTAGAGTTGTAACTGGCTTGCCTCCATTTTCAAAACGCTGTCTATAAACTGCTCCATCACGAGTAATTTCTACCTCTAACCAACTAGAGAGGGCATTGACGACAGAAGATCCAACCCCGTGGAGACCTCCTGATGTCTTATAACCACCCTGACCGAATTTTCCTCCGGCGTGAAGGATGGTAAAGATAACCTCAACCGTTGGAATTCCCATAGCGTGCATTCCAGTCGGCATTCCACGTCCGTGGTCTTGAACCGTTAAACTTCCGTCTTTATTGATTGTCACATCGATCCGATCACCAAATCCAGACAAGGCCTCATCGACAGCATTATCGACGATTTCCCAGACAAGGTGGTGGAGACCAGCACCGTCAGTCGATCCGATATACATCCCTGGACGTTTACGGACCGCATCCAACCCTTCTAGCACCTGAATGGCGTCATCATTATAATTGTTAATATTGATTTCCTTTTTTGACACAAGGAACCTCCTATTTGTTCATCTTTACTATTTTACAGGTTTTCTAGCGATTTTGCAAAGTTTTTCTAGTTAAAAAGCCTATTCCCAAGTCTTTTTAGCAAAAACATCACCTAGTTATACCAAAAAAAGAAACCAAGATAAAAATCTTAGTTTTCTTTTCCTTTAATTTGGCTTGTAGCCACATCTTCACCAAACCATTTCTGGCTGATTTCTTGGAATTTCCCTTCTTGATAGAGTTCCTTAAAAGCTTTATTAAAATTTTCTAGCAAGGTCTTATCAGCCGGTCTCACTCCAACTGCAAAGGATTCACTCTCAAAACCAGCTGGGAAAATCTCATACTGGTCTAATATCCCTTCAGTTTTAAGATAATAGTTGGCATACACTCGGTCAATTAAAAGGGCATCAATCCGATCATTTTGCAGGTCAATCAAGGCTTCATTAAAACTTTGATACTGGTTAGCCTTTTGATCTTTTACGATATTTTTCAAGAGTTCAGGCTGAGCTTCAAAGTCTAGATAGCCAGAAGAACCTGCCTGAGCACCCAAAATCTTACCTGTCATATCAGACACTGTTTGGATATTTTGTGATTTCTTAGAGACAAGAACCTGCTGATTTTCCATGTAAGGGATGCTAAAAGCAACCTTCTCACGGCGTTCATCTGTTGCGGAATATCCATTCCAGATAGCATCAATGGTGCCGTTTTGAAGTTCTGTTTCCTTCATATCCCAATCAATGGGTTGAAACTGTACCTTGAAACCAAGTTTCTCAGAAACAGCCTGTGCTAAATCAATGTCAAATCCAGCATATTGCCCATTCTTTTCTTCAAAGCCCATGGGAACAAAGGTATTGTCAAACCCGATAGTAATTGTACCCTGTTCTTGGTATTTATCCCAATTATCGACTTTGGGATCACTAGCTTTTTGTGTGCATCCTACCAGGAAAAAAGCCAGAAAGAATACAAAAACAAGGCTGATTTTCTTTCGATTCATAGACACCTCCTACTTAGGCTCTACTTTGAGAATCTGGTCAGCAATATTCTCTGCAAACTGGAGATCGTGAGTCACGACAATCTGAGTCATACCTAATTCTCGATTTTGTAGAATCAGTTTTTCAACCTCGAGACGCAACTCAGGGTCAAGGGCTGAAGTTGGTTCGTCATACCCAATCACTTCAGGATCTATCATCATAGCGCGTTCTAAGGCAACCCGTTGCTTTTGACCACCAGATAATGAGAATGGATAAGCATCCGCATGAGCTTCGAGACCCAGACGAGCGAGTAAGTCGGTTGCCTTCTTCTTGGCATCTGCTTCAGACATTCCCATAGTTTTGATAGGTGATAAAATCAAGTTCTCCATAACGGATAAGTGAGGAAAAAGCTGAAAATCTTGAAACACAAAACCTAACAAGTGACGCTTTTCAAGTTCATCCAAAGGTAGGGATTCTCCATTATAAAAAATCTCACCTGAATCAATGGTTTCAAGTCCAGCTAACATTCTAAGTAAGGTTGTCTTCCCACCACCAGAAGGTCCAACAATAGCCAAAATCTGCTTTTCAGGAATTGTTAAATTGAAATTGGATAATATTTCTTTTTTTCCAAATTTTTTGCTGATATTTCTTAACTCTAACATGGATATCCTCCTATCTATAGTAGCTAAACTTTTTCTCAAGTTTCTTAGCTATAATCGTAACAATACCAATCATAAGAAGATAGATAGCTCCTGCTAGAAACATTGGAATCAAGCTCGCATCACGATTGGCTGCAGTACGACTAGCTAGGATTAAATCTGAAATACCGAGTGCATAAACCAAAGAAGTATCCTTAACCAAACTCATAACCTCGTTGAATACACTTGGTAAAACAATCTTGGTTACTTGTGGCAAGATAATATAGCGGACGGTATCAAAAGGTTTAAATTTCAAGACCTTAGCTGCTTCATATTGTCCTTGAGGAATCGTTGCAATCCCTCCACGGAATATTTCTGCAAAATAGGCTGCATAATTAAGCGTGAAGGCAATAATCGCTGCTGGCACCCGATCAAGTCGAATTCCGATACTTGGGAGGACATAATAAATAAAAATCAACTGCAAGAGTAACGGTGTACCACGCATCACCCAGATATAAACATCAATCATGTAATGGAGGGGTTTCCAATGCACCTGTAGGCAAAAGGCAACCAAAACACCTAAAGGAATTGAAAAGAGTAAGACCAGTGCAAATACTTGTAAAGTCATTGTCGCACCGCTCAATAAACTAGGTAATATCTCAAATAAGTAAGACATACTCCACCTCCTAAAAATAATTGTTCCTATTATAGCATAAATAAACACAAAAACAAGTCTTTCAGAAACTTTCATGAATTTTTAAAACTTTAGCCTTTATTTTTGAATAAAAATGGTACTCATGATAAACTTATCAACTTTGATAAAGTATCAGATGTCACAGCTAGTAAACAGATTCAGTTTCGTTTCTCTCCTAATTCATGGTATAATAGAAACATGATGACAATAGTATTATTAATTTTAGCTTATTTATTGGGTTCAATTCCTTCAGGTTTGTGGATTGGACAAATATTCTTTAACATCAATCTAAGAGAACATGGATCTGGTAATACTGGAACGACCAATACCTTCCGAATCTTAGGTAAAAAAGCTGGAATGGCAACCTTTGTAATTGATTTCTTTAAAGGTACTTTGGCCACTTTACTTCCACTAATCTTCCATGTGCAAGGTATTTCACCAATCGTCTTTGGACTTTTAGCAGTCATTGGCCACACCTTCCCTGTCTTTGCCAAATTTAAGGGTGGTAAGGCTGTTGCAACCAGTGCTGGAGTTATTTTTGGTTTTGCTCCTCTCTTTTGTCTTTACCTTGCAGTTATTTTCTTTGGAATCCTTTATCTAGGAAGTATGATTTCCCTCTCTAGTATTTCAGCTGCTATTGCTGCAATTATTGGCGTCCTTCTGTTTCCTCTCTTTGGATTTATTTTAACTAGTTATGACCTACTTTTCACTGTGATTATTATCGGTCTTGCTAGTCTGGTGATTGTTCGACACAAGGACAATATCAAACGTATCCAAAGTAAAACAGAAAATCTCATTCCTTGGGGACTTAACCTAACGCACCAAGAACCAAAAAAATAAAACGTCAGTTTCAACTGACGTTTTTTTATGTTATTTAGACTTGATATAGTTGATACCATCTGCCTTCGGCGCAACAGCTTTACCAAAGAAGGCTGCTAGGACGATAATGGTCAAGAGATATGGTGCGATTTGCAAGTAAACGGCTGGTACTCCTTGCAAGAATGGAAGCTGAGAACCAATAACTGCCAAACTTTGTGATAGCCCAAAGAAAAGACTTGAAAGCATAGCACCAACAGGATTCCATTTACCAAAGATCATGGCTGCAAGAGCGATAAATCCAGGTCCTACGATAGTTGTAACTGAGAAGTTGACGGAGATTGACTGAGCGTAAATAGCTCCTCCGATTCCTCCAAGGAAGCCTGAAATCACAACTCCAAGATATCTCATCTTGTAGACATTGATACCCAAAGTATCTGCTGCTTGTGGGTGTTCACCAACTGAACGAAGGCGAAGTCCAAAGCGAGTCTTAAAGAGGATAAACCAAGCTAGGAATGAGAAAGCAATTGCTAGGTAACCTAGTAGACTAGTTGACTTGAAGAAGATATCTCCGATAACAGGGATATTAGCTAATACCGGAAAGTCAAAACGACCAAAAGTTTGTGTTAAGTTATCCGTTTGTCCCTTATTATAAAGCACCTTCACCAAGAAAACTGCCAAGGCTGGCGCCATCAAGTTAAGCACAGTACCACTGACAACATGGTCTGCACGGAAATGAACTGTAGCTACTGCGTGAACGAGCGAGAAGATAGCTCCGACTAATCCACCAACTAGAAGAGCTAACCAAGGAGTTAATGCTCCCAAATCTTGAGCAAATTCAAGGTTAAAAACAACTCCAGAAAAGGCACCCATGACCATGATTCCTTCAAGACCAACGTTAACAACTCCACCACGTTCTGAGAAAACTCCTCCGATACTTGTGAAAATAAGTGGTGCTGCATAAATCAACATCGAAGAAACCATAAGGGTTAACATTGTTGTAATCGACATCCTTATTTACCTCCTTTAAGTTGCTTTCTTGGTTTGACAAAGCGTTCGATGATGTAGTGAACGCTGACAAAGAAGATAATTGAGGCTGTAACGATACTTACAAGCTCAGATGGTACTTGTGCAGCATTCATACCAGGGGCTCCAACTTGAAGAACACTGAAAAGGAAGGCTGCAAATAGAATTCCAACTGGTGAGTTTGAAGCAAGTAGGCTTACTGCCATACCGTTAAATCCGATTGCCAATGATGAACCTTGAACATAAACGTTTTGGAAGGTACCAAGTCCTTCTACTGCGCCACCAAGTCCTGCAAGGGCACCAGAAATAATCATTGATAGAATAATGGTGCGTTTTGCAGAAATACCTGCGTATTCAGAAGCATTTGGGTTGAGACCAACTGCACGGATTTCAAAACCAAGAGTTGTTTTCTTGAGCAAGAACCAGATAACTGCTACTGCTATGATGGCAAAGAAAATCCCAATGTTCATACGAGAGTTTCCAGTCAACTCAGCAAGCCATGGTGTCTGATAAGTTGCATTTGCACTTACTCGAATGGATGAGTCAGTACTTTGCATGATTTCTTTAGGGAAGTGATGAATAAAGGCATTTCCCACATAAAGAACAATGTAGTTCATCATGATGGTTACAATAACTTCAGATGTCCCAAGGTAGGCTCTTAAGATACCAGGAATAGCACCAACGACCCCTCCTGCAACTAAGGCAATTACAATCGTCGCAAGAATCATCAATGGTCGTGGCAAATCTGGGAAAGAGAGAGCGAACCAGCCACTCATAACCCAACCTGCGAGAGCTTGTCCTGGAAGACCAACGTTAAAGAAACCAGCACGACTTGCAACTGCAAATCCAAGGGCAATCAAAATTAAAGGTCCCATAGCACGGAAGATTTCACCGATTCCACGAACACTACCAAATGCTGTGTAGAATAGTTCTTCATAACCCCAGATAGCATCGTAGCCGAAAATCCACATGACGATGGCTCCGAGTAGAATTCCTAAAATAACAGAAATCAAAGGAACCGAAATTTGTTGTAATTTTTTAGACATCACTCTTCTCCTTTTCCAATTCACCACCAGCCATCAAGACACCAAGCTCTTGCTTGTTGGTTGTTTCTGGTGTTACAATGCCTTGAATCTTACCATCATGGATAACAGCAATTCTATCAGAGACATTTAGAATCTCATCTAGTTCAAAGCTGACTACAAGGACAGCTTTCCCATTATCACGTTCTTGAATCAAGCGTTTGTGAATGTACTCAATGGCACCGACGTCCAAACCACGAGTAGGTTGACTGACGATTAGGAGATCAGGATTTCGATCGACTTCTCGAGCGATAATTGCTTTTTGTTGATTTCCTCCAGAAAGAGCTGAGGCTGGAACAATCTCACTAGCAGCACGCACATCGAATTCTTGCATTAACTGCTTAGCGTACCCGATGATATTGGTGTAGTTTAAGATTCCCTTCTTGCTATGAGGTTCCTTATAGTAGGTTTGAAGAGCAATATTTTCAGAAATCATCATTTCTAAAACTAAACCATCACGGTGGCGATCTTCTGGAACGTGGCCTACACTCATTTCTGTAATTTGACGAGGGTGTAAACCTACGATAGACTGGCCTTTCAACTCCACGCTACCAGATTCAATCTTGCGAAGTCCTGTGATAGCTTGGATTAATTCAGATTGACCATTTCCATCAATACCGGCAATTCCGACAATCTCACCAGCTCGTACATCGAGTGAGAGATTTTTAACAGCAGGAACACCACGGTTTTCGTTTACTACTAGGTCTTTAATAGACAGAATAACTTCTTTAGGTTGAGCTTCCTGTTTCTCAGTTTTAAAGGAAACAGAACGTCCTACCATCATCTCAGCTAAGTCAGCATTAGTTGCACCAGCAATCTCTACTGTTTCAATAGATTTACCACGACGGATAACTGTAACACGGTCAGATACAGCACGAATCTCATCCAACTTATGGGTAATCAAGATAATTGATTTACCTTCTTTAACCAAGTTCTTCATAATAGCCATCAATTCATCAATTTCTGATGGCGTCAAAACAGCAGTAGGTTCGTCAAAGATAAGAATATCTGCTCCACGATAAAGTGTCTTCAAGATTTCAACACGTTGTTGAGCCCCAACAGAGATGTCTGCAACTTTGGCAGAAGGATTCACAGCAAGGCCATAACGTTCAGACAACTCATTGATTTCTCGAGTTGCACGAGCAATATCTAGCACACCATTTTTGATCAATTCACTCCCCAAAATGATATTTTCAGCAACAGTGAAAGCTTCTACCAACATAAAGTGTTGATGGACCATCCCAATCCCTAAGCTAGCTGCTTTTGATGGCGAATCTAGTTTTACAACTTGACCGTTGACCACAATTTCACCACTAGTTGGTTCTAGAAGCCCCGCTAGCATGTTCATAAGAGTAGACTTACCAGCTCCATTTTCTCCTAAAAGTGCATGAATTTCACCTTTACGAAGTTCAAGGTTAATCTTGTCGTTAGCGACAAATTCACCAAAAACTTTGGTAATTTCACGCATTTCAATGACATTTTCGTGTGCCATGTGCTCTTCCTTTCAGAGTTTTATTTTATTTCAATAAAACCTGCTAAAGAAATTTAGCAAGCTCTATTGAGACAAAACCATGTGTCTCAATTCTTAAAGAAGCGGCCCAAGACCGCTTCCTAAGAAATGACTTCCATCAATTATTTTTCAGGAACTTTGATGCTACCATCAAGGATTTTAGCTTTTGCATCTTCAACAGCTTTTTTACCTTCTTCAGAAAGATTTGTTACTGCCAAGTCAACACCTTTATCCTTCAATGAGTAAACGATAACTTGACCGCCAGGGAATTCACCTTTTTCAGTCTTGTTTGAGATATCTTGAACTGTTGTTCCAACTTGCTTCAATGTAGAAGCAAGCACGAAGTTAGCTTCTTTACCGTCTTTAGAAGTGTATTTACCTTCATCAACTTGGTCACGGTCTACACCGATAACCCAAACTTTTTCGTTTTCATTTTTACTTTCGTTCAATGATTTAGCTTCAGAGAAGACACCTGCTCCAGTACCACCAGCTGCTTGGTAGATAACGTCTGCACCTGCAGCGTATTGAGCTGCAGCGATTGTTTTACCTTTAGCCGCATCACCAAATGATCCAGCATAGTCTACTTGAACCTTGATAGATGGGTCAACTGACTCAACACCAGCTTTAAAACCAGCTGCGAAACGAGAAATAACTTCAGATTCCATACCACCTACAAAACCAACTTGTTTAGTTTTTGTAGTTTTAGCAGCTGCAACACCTGCAAGGTAAGCTGCTTCGTTGTCTGCGAAAGTAACGCTAGCAACGTTCTTTTGATCTTTAATCACATCGTCAATCAAAACATAGTTTTTATCTGAATGTTCTTTTGCTGCTTCTTCAACAGCGTTGTGAAGGGCAAAACCAACACCGAAAATCAAGTTGTAGCTTCCAGCTGCTTGGTTCAAGTTGTTAGCGTAGTCAGCTTCACTTGTTGATTGGAAGTAAGTGTAACCATTGTCTTTTGAAAGGTTGTGTTCTTTACCCCAAGCTTGAAGACCTTCCCAAGCTGATTGGTTAAATGATTTATCATCAACACCACCAGTATCTGTAACGATAGCTGCTTTAGTCTTCACATCAGAAGAAGATGAAGCTGCGTTACGAGAAGAGCGATTACCACATGCAGCAAGTCCAAATGCTGCTACTGCAACTAGACCAAGGCCTAGCCATTGTTTCTTGTTCATTACTGAACCTCCTAAATAAGATGCGCAACTAAGTTGCAAGTATGGATTAATTGGTCACAAGGACCCTTGCCACTCAGAGAGTGACACAGACTATTGCAAGTCTGTAAAAGAATATGGAAGTAATTCCCCGACCGTCATCTCGACCGTCGTTTTATCTTTGGCGACTAGAGTCACCTTTAGATCTGGTTTAAAAAATTCGACCATAACTTGGCGACAAGCACCGCAAGGCGAAATTGGTTTTTCAGTTTGACCATAGACAATCAATTCTGAAAAGTCTCGTTGTCCTTCAGAGACCGCCTTAAAGATTGCAGTTCTTTCGCCACAGTTGGTCAAGGGGTAACTAGCATTTTCAATGTTAACCCCTGTATAGATACTTCCGTCCTTGGCTACCAAAACAGCGCCAATCGGAAAATGTGAGTAGGGAACGTAAGCTTTTTTACTAGTTTCAATCGCTAATTCAATCAACTCAGTAGTCGCCATCAGCTAATTCTCCTTTTAAGATTGCAACACCAGAAGATGTTCCAATTCGAGTAGCTCCTGCTTCAACAAAGGCAACTGCATCTGCATAAGAACGAGCTCCACCAGCTGCTTTGACCCCCATATCAGGACCAACTGTCTGACGCATTAATTGAACATCTGGCAAAGTTGCCCCACCTGTTGAGAAACCTGTAGAAGTCTTGACAAAGTCTGCACCAGCTTTTTGAGCAAGTTGGCAAGCCAGAACTTTTTCTTCATCCGTTAACAAACAAGCTTCAATAATAACCTTAACAAGTTTGTCTCCACTTGCTTCAACAACAGCCTGAATGTCTGTCTCAACTAATGCAAGATTTCCTGATTTTAGTGCACCAACGTTAATAACCATATCAATTTCGTCAGCACCATTTTGGATGGCTTCTTTGGTTTCATAGGCTTTGACAGCTGAAGTTGTAGCTCCAAGAGGAAAACCTACAACTGTACAAACCTTGACATCAGTATCTGTTAGACCAGCTTTTGCATGCGAAACCCAGCAAGGATTGACACAAACACTGGCAAAATCGTAATCTCTTGCTTCAGATAGCAAACGATCGATTTGTTGTTCGGTCGCATCTTGCTTTAAAAGCGTATGATCAATGTATTTATTTAATTTCATTTCGGATTTTCCTTAAATCAGGAGATAATTTCTATGATTTCACGCATTTTTAGCGTTTCATCACTCATTTTAATTTTAACATATTTTTGGAAATCTGTAACTAGTTCCGGAGAAATTTTGCCATTTGCATATACTTTTGCGACAATTTCACCTTTTTTGACTGATTCTCCAACTTTCTTCTCAAAAACAATTCCTGTCTCATAATCAAGAGCATCTGTTTTGACTGCACGACCAGCACCTAATCTCATAGCGAAAAGACCGAACTCCATGGCTGGCAGTGCCTCAATAACACCATCTTCCTGAGCAGGAATTTCTACCACATGATCAACTGTTACAGGTCGATAAAGATCTTCTAAATCTCCACCTTGAGCGAGGACCATCGCTTCGAATTTCTTGAGTGCCTGACCATTTTCAAGATGTTGCCTTACTTCCTCGACTGTTTTTTCAACATTTGCCAGAGAAAGCATAATCTGGGCTAACTCACAGATAAAGTGACTAATATCCTCGCGTCCTTTACCCTGAAGAATTTCTAGTGCTTCTAGAATTTCCAAGCGATTCCCAATGGCACGTCCCAAAGGTTGACTCATATCCGTAATGACTGCTACTGTCTTACGCCCCACAGCTTTCCCGAGATTCACCATGGTTTGAGCCAGTTCACGCGCCTCGTCGACTGTTTTCATAAAGGCACCTTCACCGACAGTAACATCCAGCAAAATAGCATCCGCTCCAGCTGCAATCTTTTTACTCATGACAGAACTAGCAATCAAGGGAATAGTATCAACTGTTGCTGTCACATCACGTAGTGCATAGAGCAGTTTATCCGCTTTGACTAGTTGGTCAGATTGACCAATAACTGAAACCCCGATATCCTGAACCTGTTTGATAAAGTCATTTTGACTGCGTTCGACTTGAAAACCTTTGATAGATTCTAATTTATCGATAGTACCTCCGGTGTGCCCCAGACCTCTACCACTCATCTTGGCAACTGGTACGTCAAAACTAGCGACTAATGGAGCTAAAATCAAGGTAACCTTATCTCCTACTCCCCCGGTAGAGTGTTTATCGACCTTTATACCTTCAATAGCGGATAAATCAAATTCCTGACCTGTCTTGACCATGTTCATAGTCAAATCAGAAATCTCACGTGTGGTCATGCCTTTAAAATAAACAGCCATAGCAAAAGCAGACATTTGATAATCTGGAACAGTTCCAGCTACATAGCCTTCTACCAGCCATTTGATTTCACTTGAGGTTAGTTCTTGACCGTCTCTTTTTTTCTGGATTAGATCTACTGCTCTCATTCTTTCACACTTCTAAGGATATAATAACCCTTGTCTTTCTTCACGACCTCACAATTACCAAAAACTTCTTCCATCTTGTTTTTAGCACTAGGAGCTCCCTGTTTCTTTTGGATGACAATGGTCAAATCTCCACCATCCTTAAGATAATCAATACTTTTCTCAATGATTTCATGAACAACCTGCTTGCCTGCACGAATGGGCGGATTCGAAATGACATGATCGAATTGACCTTCTACCTGCTCATAAATATTGGACTGGAAGATAGTCGCTTGAACATTGTTTTTTACTGCATTTTGCTGGGCTAAATCCAGGGCACGATTATTGATATCCACCATGGTCGCTTGGGCACCATAAGCTTTAACCAAAGACAAGCCGATGGGACCATAGCCACAACCAACATCAAGGATTTTTTCATCTTTTTCGACATCTAGACATCTTAACAACAACTGACTTCCGAAATCAATCATTTTTTTACTAAAGACACCAGCATCTGTCAAAAAGGTCATCTTTTGCCCAAGTAGGTCAACTCTAAGTTCATGAACATCATGGGCTGCATCTGGATTTTCTGCATAATACATTTTACTCATAGGATTATTTTACCATAAAATTTAGATATTTTAAATCGTTTACACGGTCTATACCATCTAAGGCCCTAAGAAGAGATAACCTAGGAACATACTAATAAAAAAGGAAAAAATACAGGCTAGACCAAACAAGAAAAGCCACCATTTTCTTGTTAAAATGGCGAGAATCAAGTAAATAAAACCAATAATTGGTAGCAAGAACAACAAGACAAAGGCAGACCAACTATAGGTTTGACTTCCTAAACTCACAGTAAACTCAATCAATGTTGGAGACAACCACAAAATAGCAACAAGTAAACAACTTAGTTTTAGTATTTTATCACTTATTTCTACTCTCATAACATCACCTCTTTTGATGTTTATTCTACCTCTATTCTAACAAAGAAAGCGCTTTTTCTCAAATGATTCAGATGTCTTTCTTTGTAAATTATGGTATACTGAGGTATCAAACGAGGAAATTTTATGACCAACGAATTTATACATTATGAAAAAATCAGTCGCGGAACTTGGCAATCTTTACATCGTAAAACTACACCTCCTTTAACCGAGGAGGAATTGGATTCGATTAAGAGTTTTAATGACCAGATTAGCCTCCAAGATGTAACAGATATTTACCTGCCGCTAGCTCATCTGATTCAAATCTACAAACGCTCCAAAGAAGACCTAGCCTTTTCAAAAGGGATTTTTCTCCAGAGAGAGAGTAAAAATCAGCCTTTTATTATCGGAATTTCAGGTAGTGTCGCTGTTGGCAAATCAACTACTAGCCGACTCTTACAAATTTTGCTTTCCCGTATTTTTCCAGAAGCAAGTGTTGAATTAGTGACAACTGATGGCTTTCTGTATCCTAACAGTATCTTAAATGAGCGAAATATCCTAAACCGAAAAGGTTTCCCTGAGAGTTATGATATGGAAAGCTTGCTCGATTTCCTTGATCAACTTAAAAACGGTCAGGATGTAGATATCCCCGTTTATTCTCACGAAATCTACGATATCGTACCTGATAAAACACAAAGAGTTCAAGCAGCGGATTTTGTCATTGTAGAAGGTATCAACGTCTTTCAAACACCACACAACAGCCGTCTTTATATTACAGACTTCTTCGATTTTTCAATCTATGTAGATGCTGCAGTCGAGGATATCGAGAGCTGGTATTTGGATCGTTTCTTGAAACTTCTTAGCTTTGCACAAGATGATCCAAACAACTATTACTATCGTTTCACCCAGCAACCAATCAGTGAAGTCAAAGATTTTGCTCATCAGGTTTGGACAAGTATTAATTTGACCAATCTACAAAACTACATCGAACCAACCAGAAATCGGGCTGAAGTCATTCTTCATAAATCTAAAAATCATGAAATTGATGAAATTTATTTAAAAAAGTGATTTCCCCTTGTCAAAATAATAGTTTTCAGATATAATGGTATAGTTAGTAAATATGGAGGTAAGAACATTGGCAAACATTAAATCAGCTATCAAACGCGCTGAATTGAACGTTAAACAAAACGAAAAGAACTCAGCTCAAAAATCAGCTATGCGTACTGCTATCAAAGCTTTTGAAGCAAACCCATCTGAAGAACTTTACCGTGCTGCTAGCTCAGCCATCGATAAAGCAGAAACTAAAGGTTTGATCCACAAGAATAAAGCTAACCGTGATAAAGCACGTCTTGCAGCTAAACTTGGTTAATCTTTAACTGGATACAAAATGAGCTCTTCGGAGCTTTTTTTGTACACATTTTTCTGGAGGTTATCATGAAAATTGCTATTATAGGATATTCAGGCTCAGGCAAATCTACTCTGGCAGAAAAACTTTCCAGCTACTACTCCATTCCTAAACTCCATATAGACCAATTGCAATTTCAGCCTGGGTGGCAAGATAGCGATCGCGATTGGATGTTAAAGAAAATGAAGACTTTCCTTTCTAAACATGAGGATTGGGTTATCGACGGCAACTATAGCTGGTGTTGCTATGAGGAAAGAATGGAGCAAGCTGATCAGATTATCTTTTTAAACTTCTCAGCATGGAATTGTTTAGCAAGAGCCTTTAAACGCTATCTAAGATACAGAGGAAAAGTTAGAGAAAGTATGGCAGACGGTTGTCCTGAACGTTTTGACTGGGAGTTTATCCGCTGGATTCTTTGGGATGGACGAACGAAAAATGCTAAGGATAGATACCAATACTTAAACAAAACATACCCTAAGAAGATGCGCATTCTCCATTCTCAAGCAGAGATTGATTGTTTCTTACAATCTCTTCAAAATAGACGATAGAGCAACATTTCATTAAGGTCACAGTATGGACTGAATGACTAAAAAAGGAAGATTTTCATCCAGAAAGTCTTCCTTTTGCGTTCTCTTTTAGTCAGCAATCAATGTTTCCAAACCAACCTTCATCATATCAGTGAAGGTGTTTTGACGTTCTTCTGCTGTAGTGTCCTCTTCTGGATTAACCAAGCTATCAGAAATCGTCATAATAGCTAAAGCATCGACGTGGTGTTGGGCAGCAAGATAGTAGAGGGCTGCTGCTTCCATTTCTACAGCTTTCACGCCCCATTTACCAAGTTCAATGTTCTTCTCAAAGTAGTTTGAATAGAAAACGTCTGATGACAATACATTTCCGACATGAGTAGTCATACCAAGGTCTTTGGCAATGTGGTAAGCCTTATCTAGCAAGTCAAAACTTGCGATTTGTGGGAAATCGTATTGAGGCCAATCGTTGCGGATGATGTTTGAATTAGTTGCAGCTGCTTGAGCCAAGACCAATTCACGGACGTGAACATCCTCATTCAAAGAACCAGCCGTTCCCACACGGATCAATTTCTTCACTCCGTAGTCGACAATCAACTCGCGCGCATAAATAGAAATGGATGGCATCCCCATTCCTGTTCCCATAACAGATACACGGTGACCTTTGTAAGTACCTGTGTAACCAAACATGTTACGGACTTCGTTGAAACAAACAGCATCTTCTAAAAAGTTCTCAGCGATAAATTTCGCACGAAGAGGATCCCCAGGAAGAAGAATTTTATCAGCAATTTCACCCTGCTTAGCAGCAATATGGATAGACATAATTAAGATATAAAGGGCGACAGAGAACAAAGTAAAAATAGGAAACTGACGACGCATCGCAGATGTTAGAAAGTTTATCTTTTTTACACAGTTCTCCGCCCGTATTCAGTTAAGCGAATACGGTAAACCCATCCTTTCTTTTTTTATTGATTAATTAGAAAAGCTTTCCGCTTGTGTTCAAATCTGAACACATGATCTACCTTTCTTTATTAAATGATATTGATTATAAATTTAAAATATATTTTTGATTAGAAAAATTAGAGTATTCTTATTAATTTTCTATTATCCTTGTCTCTGGTCGTAAGTATTTCTCCCAAGGGATTCGGTCCAGCATTTTAGCAAAACCAAATGCCAAGTAAGCAGTCACCAAAAGAAAAGGTATAGCCTCTAATGATTGACCAGTGAACCCCATTACCAATCCAGTTGCAGACAGGGGTGCCTTCAAGGTCACAGCTAAAAAGCAAACCGAACCTAATAGTAAGACTGCTGGCTGGTTGCCACCTCCTAGAATCATGGTCAAGAGTGCAGCTCCTGCCATCCCTAAGGCAAAAGATGGGGTCAAGGTACCGCCATAGGCACCTGCCCAAAGGGTAACTAAAACGACCAAGGCTTTCAAGACAAATAAGAGGATTACCGTCTTGGCATTACTGCCGTTTAAAATTTCCTGAGCCATCATACGCCCATTACCAAGTAGATGAGGCAAATGGTTAGCCAATCCAACAAGGAAAAGGAATGTTACAGGCAGAGTATAGAGTATCCGCTTGTCCTTTATTCTCTTTGAAGAAACTTGTTTGTTGAAGCGACTAAAAAGCCAAGCGAGTGGAGTCAGGAAAAGAACTAATAAGGGAATAAGCCACATATCACCTAGTGACCAAGTCAAAGCTGGAATCTGGTAGAGAGCATGATCTGAAACAACAAAGCCTGCTGTAAAGGCTGATACATATGTAGTCAGACCGACCAAGAAAAAACGTTTGACAGATAAAGCAATTCCCAAGGTTTCAAAAACGAAAAACACACTCGTTAACGGAACCTGATAGACAGCTGCTAAACCCGCACTAGCTCCACAGGCAATGAGAAAGATTTGGTCCTTCACGGAGAGAGAAAAAATATTGGCAATAGGTCTTGCAAATAAAGCTCCAATCTCCCGCGGCGCAGCTTCCTTACCGATAGGAGCTCCTCCTCCAACTGCAACAATCTGCCAAATTGAATGAACTAGCTGTTTTAAAAAATGAAGTTTATATTGTGACGTTTCATCTTTCATCTGCGCTTTGATGGAAAAAATCTTTGCTTTTCTTTGCAAGAAATACCAGACCAAGGCAGAACTGACACCCACGATGATTAAACTGAAGCCTATTCGTGATGAGGCAACACCATCTGTCAAGAATCCAGTGTTATGCTCTGTCTGACCAAAAGCAATCCCTTCAACCAGCTCTAAAAGATAATGGAGCAAAATTCCGAATATACCTGTAACTAGCCCCAGCATGATAACCGCTAGGACTAATTTGAGGTTATATGGGATCTTCTGAAGACTCCTCCTCAACTTATGTACCATGATTATAATTCAGCAAGAATCGCTTTCAGCAATCCTTTGAAGTCGCCTTTGACGCGTTCTGTCACTTCCACTACTTCTTCGTGGTTGAGTTCTTCTTGGAAACCAGCAGCATGGTTAGTGATACATGAAATTCCTAGAACTTTTAAGCCTGAGTGGGCTGCCACAATAACTTCAGGAACAGTTGACATACCGACAGCATCTGCACCAAGAGTCTTATATGCACGGATTTCAGCTGGAGTTTCATAAGTTGGACCTGTCACACCGATATAAACCCCATCATCCAGTTTAATGCCCAATTTGTCTGCTACTTGATGAGCAGTCTCACGGTATTCTGGAGTGTAAGCTTTCGACATATCAGGGAAACGTGGACCAAAGTCATCCAAGTTTTCACCAATCAATGGGTTTTGACCAGTCATATTGATGTGGTCAGTAATAGCCATCAAGGTACCAGGACCGAAGCCGATACCTCCAGCAGCGTTGGTTACAAGCACTCCTTCACATCCCAAAACTTTCATGACACGAACTGGGAAAGTCACCACTTCAAGAGGATTTCCTTCGTAGAAGTGGAAACGACCTTGAAGAGCCAAGACTTTACGTCCAGCAAGATCACCATAAACCAATTTCCCAGCATGTCCGACTACTGTGGATTGACCCCAGTTTGGAATGTCAGAGTAGTCTACTACGACTGCATTTTCGATTTCTTCAGCCAATTCTCCAAGACCTGAACCAAGGATCAAACCGAACTCAGGAGCTTCGATTCCTTTGCCCTTCAAAAATGCTGCTGTTTCATTGATTTTATTTAATAATGTCATTAGGTATCTCCTTCTTTATGTTTTAAAAATTGACCAATTTTGTCAAAGGTATTAGCGTTACGAATGGTAATATTGCGATAGAAAGGCATCTTAAGCAAGTGCTTGTGATAAGCTGTTTTAGAGTAGCTAGCTTCTGACAATTTACCCCAGAAGATCCCTAATTTCCCAAAATGAAGCACTTCATCGACCAGTTCCAAACTGTTCACTTTCTCGATGACTTGATCCACATCCAAGCTCTCAGTGTAAAAGAGCACATCCTTGCGAGCCATCTCATGATTCCACCAATCAGGAAGATTTCTAAGCTCCTTTTCATAGTCTTCAAGACTCAGCAAGGAAAAACTCTGAATAAATGGATAGCGTCTTTCAAAGAAAGCCTGTAAATTCTCTATTAATTTAGTTCTAGGCACAATGCTATTAAAGAAAATATTACCACTATTGATGTAGGTTTCTACATTTTCTAATCCCAACTCCGTCAATTCTTGACGCAGTTGAGTCATGACTACCTTATTCTTTCCACCGACATTAATGCCTCTAACAAGTAAAGCGTAGCGAATCATCTTAAACTAATTTATCCAAGAAGCTTTCACCTATCATGGCTTTTTCAACACCAAAGTTGTCCGCAATTGTTGCTGAGATGTCAGCGAAGTGCCCAACTGGAAGTAATCCATTACCTTTAAATGATGGACTGTAAGCTAAAAGTGGAATATATTCACGAGTATGGTCGGTACCAGCATAGGTTGGGTCATTTCCGTGGTCAGCAGTAATCAAAAGAAGATCGTCTTCTCTCATTGCTGCCATAATTTCTGGCAAGCGCTCATCAAACTCATGCAAACAATCACGATAGCCGTGTGGATCACGACGGTGTCCATATAAAGCATCAAAGTCTACCAAGTTTGTGAAGGAGAACCCTTTTTCAAATTCAGGAAGTCCCATAGTCTTCAATAGTGTATCAATTCCATGACTATTTGACTTATTGTGACCCATATCGTGGTTGATACCAGCACCGTTGAAGATATCGTTGATCTTACCAACTGCATAGGTGTCGATACCAGCTTCATTCAATTTATCCAAAACAGTTGGCGCAAATGGTGAAACAGCCAAGTCACGACGGTTGGCCGTACGAATGAAGTTTCCAGGCTCACCAACGTAAGGACGAGCAATAATACGACCTAGAAGTGCTGGACGTTCCAAAGTGATCGAACGAGCATATTCACAGATACGGTAGAGTTCATCCAAAGGAATGATGTCTTCGTGAGCTGCGATTTGAAGAACTGGGTCAGCTGATGTATAGATAATCAACTCGCCAGTTTCCATTTGACGTGGTCCAAAGTCATCGATGACAGCTGTTCCTGAGTATGGTTTGTTGGCTTCGCGGATGACCTTGCGACCTGAGAATTCTTCGATTTTTGTCAAGATTTCTTCTGGGAATCCATTCCAGAAAGTATCAAACGGTTCTGTAATATTAAGACCCATGATTTCCCAGTGACCTGTCATGGTATCTTTTCCAAGAGAGACTTCTTCTAACTTCGTAGCGTAACCAGTTGGATTGCTCTCAGCTGGAACAGTCTTCAAGGCTTGTTCACGAGGAATGTTCCCAAGACCAAGTTTTGCCATATTTGGAACATTCAAACCTACTGATTTTGAAATGTGCCCAAGAGTATCTGATGCACCATCAGGAACACCAGCGTTGACAAAGTTATGAGCATCTGGTGCTGCACCGATTCCTACAGAATCTAGTACCACTAAGTGAATACGATTAAATTTTGGCATAGTATGTCTCCTTATTATTTTGATTATTTCGCTTTTGTTGAAGTTAAAATCTGAACGCCCTCTTGTCCAGCAACGATGACCTTGTCCACCATTTGGTTAAACAATCCATGCTCGACGACACCAACGACATGATCCAATTCTTGTCCCAGAGCAATTGGGTCTTCAATCACTTCCAGGGCCAAATCGATGATAAAGTTTTGCATATCCGTCACAAAACGTTGACCATCTTTTTCACGAAAGCTCGGTTTATAGCCAGCTCGTTCAAATAGACGGAAGACCTGTTCGGCACCATATTGAACCACCTCTACTGGTAATTTAAAGGCACCAAGTTTCTCTACTAGCTTACTTTCATCAACAACCCAGACATATTCTTTAGATGGAGTTGCGACAACCTTTTCCATGAGAAGGGCCCCACCACCGCCTTTGATTCCGTTAAACTGACTGTCTACTTCATCTGCACCATCAACTGTCAGATCTACAAAGTCCACTTGATCAATAGACTTAAGAGGAATATTGAGTCCTTCTGCCTGCTTGCTGGTCACACTAGAAGTCGTTACAGCTGTAATCTGTAAGCCCTCTTCCTTGATACGACGACCTATTTCTTCTACGAAATAGTAGGCAGTTGAGCCTGTTCCAAGCCCGATAACCATACCATCTTTGACGAACTCGGCAGCTTTAATCCCTGCCATTTTTTTCAGATTTTCCACTTATACACCTCCAAATAGAGCTACTTCTATTATAGCATGAATACGCTTCAAATTCATCCAAATATCAGAAAAACCCGAACATTTTATTTCGGGTTTTTGATTCTTATTTAACCATGTCAGGGTCATAGTCGTAAAATCCAGTATCCAAGAAACGATTTTTAGGGTGAAGTTTGCGAACTTCTTCATCGAGCAAGAAGGCTTGGTCATGTGTAAAGTTACCTTCTTGAATTAAATTGCGCGCTTGGATAAAGAGTTTTGCAATTTCTACAAAATTTTGGCCTGGAGTGTAGAGACCTTCAAGTTTCCAATGAGTGAATCCATGCTCAACTAATTCTGTTAACTTGGTCATCAAATCAAGGTCATTGTTAGCAAAGATATGAGTCCCATGATTGTCTTCAAAAATAGAATAATGGCTCTCTGGGGCACTTGGCTCAGCCAAGAACAAGTCACGTTGACGAGATTTTTCATCATCAATCTGTGTGAAGTTATAGTAGTTTTGCAAGAGCGGACGCTTAGAATGGTGGATAACACTAGCACCATAAACCAAAACTTCTGCTGGAATTTCTAAAATTTCAGGCATTTTGAAAAGTTCAGCAGACGGGATTTCACGCGCCAAAACAGCTTCTGACGCTCCTGCTTTTTGTCCCCAGAAATTAATCTGACGACTGCTAGTTACCATGGTTGATGCGTCATAGATGGTTTTAAAAGAATAACCATCACGGTTGACCACATAAAATACCCCTGCATCTCCAACAGTAATATAGTCCGTCTTGATTTCCTCTAGAAAGTCCAAGAATGGCTTGATACGGTCCATCATGTCTTGGTGCATGAGGGCATTGACCGCAACGATTAATTCCTTCCCTGCATCGTGAACGATTTTTGCAATTTCACGCAATTCTTCATGACTAAAGGTGGTCGGCAAACGAAGTCCAAAATCTTTTTCACCAACATAAATACGGTCGACACCAGCCTCGATTAGCTGTTTCACTTGTTCAATACTTTCAGCAGTTGCTGTAATGATAATCTTTTCCATAGACAAAATTATACCACATTTCCAAAAAATCAGCTATATAGAAAAGTGAGTCTTATGATGCGAAATTTCAAAAAAGTGAACTGCATCAATGGCAGTTCACTTTTTCGTATTATACTTGTGTCTTTTCAACAAGTCGTCCATCATCCATAACATAAACACGGTCAACCTTATCCAGCAAGCGAGTATCATGAGTAATCATGACAACTCCCCTGCCTTGCTCATGGGCAATTGAAGCCAGCATATCTGTAACCTGGTAAGCACGTTGTGTATCCAAGCTGGCTGTTGGCTCATCTGCAAGTACAATACTCGGATTATTGTATAGGGCTCTAGCAATTGCGGCTCGTTGGCGTTCTCCACCTGAGAGAGCTTTTGGATAGTGGTTTTGAACCTTCTCCAAATCCAACAAACTAAATAACTCTTGTCGGTCACTTTTTATAGATTTCTTTTTATCCAAACGGTCAATTAAATCTAATTGCTCCTTGACTGTTAAAAAGGGAATCAGATTTGAAGCCTGGAGGATAAAGCCAAATTCACTAAAGCGCAAATCCGTTTTTTCTTTCTCGGTTAGGTTTCCAGTCTCATTTCCCTTTACCAGAATCTTGCCACTTGAAGCTTCTTGAAGTTGGCCTAGAGTCGTTAAAAAGGTTGTTTTACCTGACCCAGAAGGCCCCACAATCGCTACAAACTCACCAGCATTTAGCTGAAAATTGGTCTCATGGAGAGCTGTAACTTTCATATTACCTTCGCCATATATTTTTGTCACTTGAATCATTTCAATTAATATCGTCATTTCATTCTCCTTATCATTCTGCTATGGCCGTAATTGGATCTACTTTTAGCAGACGAGGAAGCGAAATGACGCCTCCTAGAAGAGCCATCAAGCAGATGACCAGGCTTAACACAAAGTATGCCAGCCAACTAGGGTAGAAAAAGAAGGTTGCAGGTAAGACTAAAATGACAGCCCCAATGGCTAATAAAGCCATGCTTATTCCCAAACCAGATAAGAGAAAGATTTGACAGAAAAGGGACCATACGATAGATTTTATCTGAATTCCTTGTGCTCGCATAATGCCATAAAGACCTAATTTTTGAATGGTAATGATATAAATAAAAATCCCAACAATCAGACCTGTAATGACAATCATAGCTAGAATCATTCCTGAGAATACATTGACCTGAGGGGTATAGCCAGGAATTTTAGAAATCATTTTTTGAATAGAAATCTGCTTCAAGCCATCGCCAGTCACTTCTACATCATTTTGCAATACCAATGCAGAGATCGAACGATTGCCTTTTGTTATTCCTTGTAAATCCCAATACGTTGTTAAACTTGTAAAGACAACAGGTTCCGTGAAAAATTTATTTCCTCTGGTCAAACCTACAATCTTAAAACTTGTCTCACTTCCGTTGAGTTGAATAGCATCCCCGAGTTTGATGCCGTAATTTTCAAAAGACTGATCCACTACCACTTCTTGGTCATTTTCTGGGTAACGCCCTTCAATCAAGGTTGGCGAGATAAAACTGTCCCACTCTTGACCAAAAATAGAGACATTCATCTTGTAACTACTATTAACAAGGTTTGTCACAGCAAACATGTAGCTAAGGGGAACAGCATCCTTAGACACTTTATCTTTGTAGTCTTTTTCTGGTATAAAGGATGCAGTCAAATTATCATTTGCATAATCGGATAGCACAACTCCTGTTGCTTGCCAATTATCAATAGCAGCCCTGTTATTTCGAACAAGCCCGAGAGCCAAACTGGTCATAAAAAAGACCATAAAAGCAATGAGAAAAATGGTTGTTAGAATTAAACTGTAACGCAGTTTATTCTGTAAAATTTCTTTGAAAGCAAGATACATGCCAATCTCCTTTAAGTATTCTGTTGTCGAGGGAACAAATCTCCTCTTTACCATAGCACTAAAGATAGAAAACTATCTCGTCATGAACAACTAGAATCAATTTAAAAGAATCCTGTCCTTACTTCAAAATTGAATTTATTTGCATCTGTGTATGATTTTTATTCGTTTCAACCTTCAAATTTTCCTCGTACATAATATGAGAAAATGATAAAGTTTAAACGGTTTACTCATCCTATCATTTTCCCATCAGCATGTCAAGAAAACCGAAATTGGCCTTGATAACAGATTTTATGCAATTTGTAACAATCCTGTAATAATTCTCTCTTTAAAAAATGATAAAATAGTAATGTATTGTTAAGGAGAGAAATATGCCCGCAAGAAAACTACACCCGTATGAGTTTGAACAAGAAAGTATAAAAACTGCTCAGTTTCAAGATTATATCCCAGAAAATACTTCTGTTGCTAGTGTAAAGGAAGTCCTATTTTTTGTAAACATTGCTTGCTTCTGTGTCTTTTTAGCTATCTTTAGCTTTATGTTCTTATCGCTTAAATTGAACACTGTTTTATCATTTGCTTTGGCTATCGGCCTCAGTCTTGTAGCTTTACAATTTCAGCGCACTTTTATCAAGAAAAAATTCAAATAAAAACCTTCGATGAATCGAAGGTTTTTTTATTTATTCTTTCGTTTTGATGGTGTTGTGATAGCAATCTTGACTTCAAAAATTGTTCCGTTAGGTTTGTTATCTTTCACACTGATAGAGCCTTTTAAGGCATCGACGATCTGCTTAGCTAAAGATAAGCCTAAACCGAAACCACCCTTTTGCCGTGTACGTGCCTTATCCACGCGATAAAAACGATCAAAGATTTTCTTTTTATCGGCTGCAGAAATACCGATTCCATTATCAGCTACCGTTAGGTAGAGGCTTCGTTCTTTCGTTGAAATCTCAAAATATATATCTCCTTCTTCTTCTGTATACTTGACCGCATTGTCAAACAGAATCGTCATCAATTGCTTGAGGAGGAGTTTATCTGTGATAATGGTGCGATGAACACGATTTTGGAAACGAAAGACACGATTATTCTCGGACGCAATCATCTCATAGTTAGTAAAGGTTGTATTAAAGAAGTCTGGCTCTACCTCTCCAAACTCAGGCTTGATTCCATCATCTCTACGTGCCAGATTGAGAAGGTTAGTTGTTAGAAATTTCATATTTCGAACTTCTTCTAAACTAGAAGCGATACTCTCACTTGACTCCATAATGGTCGCCTCTGGTTTTCTAAAAAGAGTTTCCAGACGGTTCTGAAGAACTGCCAACGGAGTCCGTAATTCATGACTGGCATTTTCCACAAAACTTTTCTGCTTTTGCATACTTTCAAGTAAGGGTTTAACACTGACACGTGCAAGATAGAGACTGGCTAAGATAGATAGAATCCAGAAACTTGCCATGACCACCACAATCAACTGTTCGTGGTTTTGACTAATCTGTTCTAACTGACTAGTATTGATCAAGACAGCAGCATACTTAATGTTACTTGAAACAGAATCAATATTCATTTCTGTCAAGACGACGCGGTAAACCTCATCCTGACCATAGCTATTGACAATATGAAGCTGACGAATATGGTTTAAATCCTTTTTATTGAAGGTTATTCTATCCAAACCTAAGAAGCGATTGCCAGTTACTAACTGATTAAGGTTAGAATCCAGCAAAATAACCTCCGTATTGGAGCTAATTGTGACTCTTTTATCCGGATTTGAGGTAACATTTCCACCATCTATATCCTTAACATCTTCTGTTGCACGATTGACCGCTAATTGAATGATATCCTGAGGATTATTGCTAAGCGCTAAAAGTTTCTCATCTACAGACGTGTATAGACTGGAGTGCATAACCTGCAGGATAATCAAGGTCATTGCAGAGAAAATTAGTGTAAAAACTCCAAAATTACGGATAAAGTAGCTGAAATCTTCTGCGTACCAATTCTTTTTAAATTTATTAAACATGTTTTAAAATATACCCAACACTACGCAAGGTTTGTAGATTTTCAGCAAAGGCTGTTCCCTTTAATTTCTTACGAACTTTTGATACATAAACTTCTACTACTGAAATAGTCGTATCACTATCAAATCCCCATAGACGGTCAAAAATCTGTGTCTTAGGCAGGATAACATTTTGGTTTTGGAGGAAATAGACCAAGAGTTCAAATTCCTTACCGAGCAACTCAACAGAGCTATCATGAACCTTTACTTCATTTGTAGAGAGGTTTACTGTCAAGTCGCCATATGAAAGAGTGTTTTCATTAAATTTTCCAGAACGTTTGAGAAGGGCTTGAATACGCATCTTGAGCTCTTCTAAATAGAAGGGTTTTGTCAGATAATCATCTGCTCCAAGCTCAAATCCATGTCCCTTATCATCGAGACTTTCCTTGGCTGTCATGATGAGAACAGGAGTCGAAATGCCTTTTTCACGCAATTCTTTTAAGACCTGGAAGCCATTTTTCTCAGGCAACATCAAGTCTAATAGAATCAAATCATATACGCCACTTTCAGCCTCATAAAGACCTTCTTCTCCATCAAAAACCTGCATGACATCAGCAAAATCATCCAAAAAATCAAAGACTGAATTTGACAGGCCTAGGTCATCTTCCACTAATAGAATTTTGATCATCAAAAATTCCTCCTTATTAAGCTTATTATAACAAAAATATCTTAAAAAAAACTCAACTTTCCTTGTTTTTCTAGGAAAAAGTTGAGTTTTTATCATCTATTTTGACTTGAATGTGTTAAGCCTTGCTATATTGTGCAACTGCTGCTTCAACGGCTGCTTTTTCACGCTTAATCAATTCGACGCGAGCTGCGATATCCTTGATACCCATACGGATATTACGGCTAAGAGCTAGGTCAGAAACTTGTGGTTCAAAGAAGGCTTTGTATTCTGCCAAGCGTTCTTCAGTTTTAAAGATATTAGAAGGGTAGATGACGAATCGATCAAAGCTCATATCTCCACCTAGAGCACCTTTAACCCAATCCCAGTTTTCACGCGCCCATGTCCAAGCAGTTTCTTGAGTGGCCTTGTGTCCAAGGAAGTGGAGGTACCACAATGCAAGGTCTTGTGGTTTGACGATAAATTTATCCTTCCAAGTTGCAAGAAGCGTTTGGATATTTTCTGCATCTGTACTGTATGATAGGGCTGCAGCTAACTGACGTTTAAAGACGGCATCTGTGGCATGAGTGTATAGGTCGAGGTAAAGAGCTACCAATTCTTTTGTCTCATGATGTTTCATTTCATTGATGAGAACTTGTGAACGAATAGCTGCTGGAAGACCTGCAAGATTGTCCTTATGAGCTGCAAAGATTTGACTTGCGACTTGGCTCGCTTCCTCATCATTTGAGCGAATCATCATTGAGATTGTCAATTGACGAACCAATTCATCCTCATCTGCTTCTCCGTCTTTTGCTTCAAATCCAAGGCGGTCGTAGTTGTAACGAGCAAGTTTCGCAACAAGTGCTTTAAAGGCTTTCTCAGTTTCAGTTCCTTCATCGATAAAGCGTTCAAGAGCTGAAATAACTTGAGAAACTGCTGCAACAACTAGGTAAGATTCTTCTTGTGCCAATTGATCCACAACTGGAAGCAAGTCAGCAAATGAAATATGACCAGCTTCAGCCAACAAACGACGTTCTTGGACGATTTGAAGTTTGCTTGTATTATCAAGTTCTACTAATTCTGAAAGGATTGCATCCAACAATTCACCTTGATAGTCTGTAATGTAGTGGGCTGTATTTTCAGTGTTAAGTCGAAGGGCTGTTTTGTTTTCAGCAAGCAAAGCAGCGTAGCCAGGAATCTCAATACTTTCAGTTTCGAGTGTATCTGGCAAACCTTTCCAGTTGCTGTTGAGTGGCACTACCCAGAGACGGTTCTCATCTTCGTGTTCACCGATGAAGAATTGTTTTTGTGAAATCTTCAATACATCGTTTTCAACTTTAACAGTCAAGACTGGATAACCAGGTTGCTCCAACCAAGAATCCATAAAGGCTGCTACGTCACGACCCGATGCTTGACCAAGAGCATTCCATAAGTCACGACCAATGGTATTTCCGTATTGGTGTTTTTCAAAGTAGGTATGCAATCCTTTCGCAAAATCAGCATCTCCTAGCCAACGACGAAGCATGTGCATGAGACGGCTACCCTTGGCGTAGACAATAGCTGGATCAAAGAGAGTATTGATTTCGTCTGGATGAGTTACTTCTACGTGAACTGACTGAACACCATCTGTCGCATCACGTTTAAGAGCTGAAGGAACACCACTTGTTTGGAAGTCTTCAAAGATATTCCAGCTTGGCTCGATGGCGTCCACACAGACATATTCCATCATGTTCGCGAAGCTTTCATTGAGCCAAAGGTCATCCCACCACTTCATAGTCACAAGGTTACCAAACCATTGGTGAGCAAGCTCATGGGCAATGACAAGAGCAACTTGTTGACGGCTGGCAAAGGTTGAGTTTTCGTCCACAATCAAGTAAACTTCACGGTAAGTGACAAGACCCCAGTTTTCCATAGCACCAGATGAGAAGTCAGGAAGGGCGATATGAAGAGATTGAGGGATTGGATACTTGACTCCGTAATAGTCTTCGTAAAATTCGATAGAACGAACAGCGATATCTAGTGAGAAATCAAGGTTTGAAAGTGGATGTGCCTTGGTTGAGTATACACCTACCAAGGTACCATTTTTAGTTGTAGCAGTTACCCCTTGCAAGTCACCAGCTACGAAAGCTAGCAAGTAAGAAGACATACGAGGTGTAGTTTCAAACTTCCAGATGCCAGTTTCTTTGCGGTTTTCAACATCGATTTCTGGCATGTTTGACAAGGCAAGTTCGCCTTCTGCTTGGTCAAAACGAAGAGCTAGGTCAAAGGTTGCTTTCGCTTCTGGCTCATCCACACATGGGAAGGCTTCACGGGCAAAGTGGCTCTCAAACTGTGTAGACAAGACTTCCTTCTTAACTCCATCAACTGTGTAGTATGATGGATAGATTCCTGTCATGTTGTCTGTGATTTTACCTGAAAAAGCAATAACGAATTCAACTGAACCTGCTTCTGTAAGTTCGATATGAAGAGCTTCGTTTTCATTATCAACTGTGAATGTACAATCTTGTCCTGCTACTTCAACTGAAGCAATTTCCAAGTCTTTTTGGTGAAGGGAAATACGGTCACTTTTAGCTTGACCAGTAATGGTTACTTTTCCTGAAAACGTCTTGGTCTCACGACTCAAGTCTAAAAATAAATCATAATGTTCAGGAACAAATTTTTCGATATAATGTTCTACTGCTTGCATCATATTCTCCTATTCTAAATTTCTGAGCATATGCTCTAGTTCAAACATACCTATTTTATCATATTTTAAGTCAGAAAAAAGCTTTGAAAGTTCATTTATACAATTTTTGTCTTTTTAAACCGGAATAATGAGAAAACAGTTTTTATTAACACCTAGAATTTCTATATTTTAAGCCTGTTTTGGTATTTTGTCAAAACAAGTCAAAAGACTCCAAAATTTATAGGAAATTCGCACCTATTTCGTTGACTAATGCATACGTTAGTGCTAAAATTAGTGTGTTTGGTATATTAATACTTAATCTATGACAATCATTATGTTTTTTTTAATATATTGCACTTCTATTATTAGTTTTCTTCAGAAGTGAATCCAATATTTAAAAAATTCATTGGTTATTTTTTAAATATTGGATTCACGTCCATGAAATAAACTAGCAGAAAATCCCTTTTACGTTTAAAAGTCACTCTAAATGTAAATTAGTTAATAACATACGGAGTCTTAAAACTATTGCATTAATTTATCTTCAATGGAGCTGGAGTAAACTGCAATAAAGAAAGAATTTTTCGTCAGAATAGGACTGTCAATTTTATTAAATGATATCAATCAACATTTTGGGTGTTATTACCAAACAAGAAGATTTTATGGAAGAAAGGAATGGAGGAACAAGTGAAAACTTTCTATAAAAAATTATTCGCGTTTGTAGCAATGTTCAGTGTAGTTGCTCTTGGTTTGTCAATCATCAAGCCAGTTTCTGCAGCAACTGTCACTCCGACTATTACAAACCTTAAAGCAGATACATCTGGTCAAAAGGTCACATTTTCTTTTGACTGGGACTTAACAGGTAAATCTGTTAAAGAAGGAGATACTTTTACCATCGACGCTCCCGAAGGTTTAAATATCACAGAACTCGCAACGCAATCACTTCAAGCCAACGGTGCTGAAGTAGCTACCTTGTCAATGACAAACAAGAAGATTACTTTTACTTTTAAAAAAGCAATCGAAGCCATGAACCAAAATGTTAAGGGTGGATTCCAATACCGAGCAGTGTGGGATAGCACTCCAGGAAATCCTGGAAACAAGACCGCCACTTCTAAAGTCGGTTCAGAATCTGTCATCATTACTCGCCCTGATGGACCTGGCGTATTTGAATCTGTTTTGAACAAGTACAACCTTGATGGTTCCTATGTAGCTAAGCAATTCAAACTAGACGTTTCTGAAAACTATGCCTGGATGAATGTTGGTGATGACTACTATCTAACAAAATGGTTCATCCGTATCAACGGAGATGGTAAGAAACAAGCCATCACAAACCCTGTTGTATCAGATAAAATCCAAGCTCCAGCCGTCGATTACTCAAAAATCACTTTTGCTCCTGCTGCAAACCACGCTGCAAATGAATTCTTTGTAGGAACTTACTTGAAACCATCCTTCACTTTAAGAAAAGGTGGACAAGTAGTTGCTTCTGGTTGGGATTTCTGGAAACATGTGAAATTCGATGCAGATGGCAATGGATTCACTGTAAACTTATCTGATGTCAGTGATGTATTTAAAACATCGTCTAGCGATGAATTGATCGTTGAATACCAAACAATCATTCCTAAGACAACTATCCGTATCGATAACAACGCTACCTTGACTTCAGATGAAATCACAACACCTCAAACAGACCCAGCCTTCTGGAACAACAATGAGTTGAAATTCTGGGTTTCTGGTGACACAACTGTGACAGTTCAGAAAGAGTGGGTTGGTGACGAAGAAGCTGACCGTAAAGATATTACTGTTCAATTGTATGCTGACGGCCAAGCCTTAGAAGGGTTGACACAAACTCTTACAAAAGCTACTGGTTGGAAAGCAGAATTTACTAAATTACCAGGTATCAAAGACGGTAAGAAGATTGAGTACTCAGTAGTGGAAACAAATACACCTGAAGGTTATACTTCTAAAGTTGAAAAAATTGATGATGCAAACGTGATTAAGGTCGTCAACACATCAAACAAACCAACTACTACAACAACGACTACAGAGTCAACAACGACTACTGAATCAACGACTGCATCAACTACAGA